>NZ_BHGK01000007.1 GCF_003574295.1 Mediterraneibacter butyricigenes | reverse complement strand
TCGCGTCGCTATAAGTCCCAGTCGACTAACGACGCTTACCCCACCGGGTTCCGGCTCGGGGTGTACGCTTTGCTAGAGGGGCTGAAGCGAGCCGTCGCCGACCTCGCAGACAGTTTCGATGCCAAGGCTGAGGAATTTGCCGATGTACTGAAGATGGGGCGTACCCAATTGCAGGATGCCGTCCCCATGACTTTGGGTGAGGAGTTTGACGGGTACGCACACAACATCCGTGCTGAACTGGACCGGCTTGATATTGGAAGCGATCTTCTCGTAGAGGTCAACCTGGGCGGCACCGCCATCGGAACTCGGATCAACACCCCAGACGGATATGCTGAACTTGCTGCTGAGAAACTGGCCGAGGTGACCGGATACCCGATTCGTCCCTCCACCAACCTCATGGAATCGTCTTACGACAACGGCGCCTACATTGCTGTCCATTCTATTATCAAACGCCTAGCAGCGAAGATCTCCAAGATCTGCAACGATTTACGATTGCTTTCATCTGGACCGAGGGCTGGGCTCAAGGAAATCAACCTTCCAGAGATGCAGGCGGGATCGTCCATCATGCCGGCGAAGGTGAATCCGGTCATTCCCGAGGTCGTCAATCAGATCTGCTTCAAAGTATTTGGAAACGATGTCACCGTCTGTTTCGCTGCCGAGGCCGGTCAGCTAGAACTTAATGTGATGGAACCGGCGCTGTCGCAAGCAATGTTCGAGTCCATCCACCTGCTGACCAATGCCTGCGACACGTTGCGTAGCAAGTGCATTGACGGGATCACCGCAAATGTGGAGCGGTGCCGGGAGTATGTCACCAATTCCATCGGTATCGTGACCTACTTGAATGATGTGATTGGACACCATCAAGGCGATCTCATTGGCGAGGAAGCTGCCCGTACCGGAAAGTCAGTTCGTGAGGTCGTCCTCGAACACGACCTCATCCCGGAGGAAAGGCTGGACGAGATCATGTCGACCCAGAACTTCCTGCACCCCCGGTATTCCGGACGTACCTACGAGCCGAGTGACCGCGGTCTCCCGGAGGATCCCAGGACATTCGTGTCCGAGCGTTGCTGACACGCGATGATGCTCTTCATTCAACTGGCCGTCGTCCTACTATTCATCTTCCTGGGGGCACGCAAGGGAGGACTTGGCATCGCCTATGCAGGGGGTGCCGGCGTCATCGTCCTGGGATTACTCGGCTGCAAGGTCGACCCAGGTACTGGTATTCCGTGGGACGTCATTGGGGTCATCATCTCAGTGATTTCTTGCGTGGCGGCGATGGAAGTAGCCGGCGGCCTAGAACTGCTGGTGATGCTCAGCGAACGGATATTGCGGCACAACCCGAAGAGAATCACCTTCCTGGCGCCCACCGTGACGTTCTTCATGACCGTGTTGTGTGGTACCGGACATGTCGCATTCGCCACTCTTCCCGTCATTGCGGAAGTGGCGAAGGAACAGAAGGTGAGACCCTCACGCCCACTATCCATCGCGGCGGTGGCCTCGCAGATCGGCATATGTGCCTCTCCGATTTCGGCGGCGATGGTGGCGATGGCGGCCATTGTTGGCCCCTTGGGGGTTTCGTATCCGAAACTGGTCCTGGTCTCGATCGTTGGGGGTTACGTTGGCTCGATGATTGGTGCGGTTGTTTCCTCAAAACTCGGATGCGAGTTGGAACTCGACCCGGTCTATCTACAGCGACTGGAAAAGGGCCAAATCTCGCATCGGGAGGCGGACAACTACAACATCAAGCCCTACGCAAGGCGTTCGCTGATAATCTTCGTGGTATCCCTGGTCGTGGTGATGGCTTATGCCGCTGCCATCACCGCCGTGGACAAGCCCCCGCTGCCGCGAGGCGCCGCCATCATGACGTTTATGATGACTGCCGCCCTCGTCATAGCCACCCTGTGTAAAGTCCCGCTTAACGAGATCACTTCCCAGGCAACCTATAAAAGTGGCACCTCTGCTGCCATCTGCGTGATGGGGGTCGCTTGGCTAGGCAACACCTTCGTGAGTTCAAACATCGACACCATCAAAGCTGCCGGATCGGGAGTCATCCACTCGGCACCGTGGCTGTTGTTCGTGGTGCTATTCCTGGCTGCATCGTTGCTCTACTCGCAGGCCGCAACCACGGTTACGTTCATGCCGGTTGCTGCGGCTCTTGGGCTTCCAGCGTCGGTCCTGGTCGGATGTTTCGCGGCGGCCTCGGCGCTGTTCCTGCTACCCACGTATCCCACCGTGGTGGCTGCGGTCGAGATGGACGATACCGGGACAACGAGGATCGGAAAATACATCTTCAACCATTCGTTCTTGATCCCCGGCATCGTCTCGATATCGGCTGCCTGTTTGGCTTCCTACGGGGTGATGCTCGTAGTCGGATGAATGCCGCCATTCGCACAATCCGTTGAAGTACCCAGTGTGAAAGCGCGTGGGTGGGGCTCAGCCTTGGAAAAGGCTCAGCCCCACCCACGCATTTGGGGGCTCAGATAACGTTCACCGGGTGGTCGGGGTGCTTGTCCAACCACCCTTTGATGAAGGTGCAGTCCGGACGCACCGACAAGTTCTGGCAAGCAATGTCGTCGAGGGCGAAGCGCGCCAGAGCGCTGCCGACACCTTTGCCACTGAAGGCTTCGAATGTTTCGGTATGGGGCATGACGATGACATC
>NZ_BHGK01000006.1 GCF_003574295.1 Mediterraneibacter butyricigenes | reverse complement strand
AATAAATCACGTCGATCATCGGTCTGCATTTACAAAAATTTAAAATTTTGATTGCGGGCCGATTTTTATTTTCTTCTGTAATATATTACATATTTAGTTTGCTGGTGTCTCACGCCTGAATCTGGTCCGGAACAGATTGTGCTGTGACGCTGCATATAAAATCAAAAAGCGGGGGAATCTATCATGTTAATCGCAACATGGATCATTACCTTTGTGATCATCGTAGCGATCGGAGTGTACTCTGGAACCAAGATCAAAAGTGCCAATCAATGGTCCGGCGGAGACAAGACCATGGGAGCTGTTACGCTTGGCTGCGTATTTGCCGCTTGGCAGATCGGCGGAATGGCAGTAGTCGGCGCTGCACAAAACGGCTATAATCTAGGTGTAGCCGGAGCCTGGTACTCCATTGCCGGATCCTTCTATTTTATTGCTCTTGCCATCTTTGCTAAAACGATCCGCAACAATATGCCCGGCGATTCCGTTCCTGTCTATCTCCAAAAGCGCTTTGATACCCGGACCTACCGGCTCTATTCTTACGCCTGGATCGTCTACGGTTTCCTGTACATTCCTACCCAGTTGAAAACCGTAGCCAGCATTATCCAGATCGCCATTCCCAACCTGAATGTAACTCTGGCCATGCTCATCGGCCTGACCATCGCAGTCATCTACACCAGCTTTTCCGGTATGCGCGGCATGTCCTCGGTGGGCCGCGTGGTGTGCATTGGAATTTATGCTCTTCTGATCTTCTTTGTACTGACTACCCTGCCCAAGTTTGGCGGATTCTCTGCCATGATTCTGAACTGCCCGCAGAGTATTCTTCTATGGGTAATATGCCTACGCAGCGCATCATCGCCTGGATTCTGGGCGGCTGCTTGAGCACCGCCGTTATGCAGTCTGTTCTTCAGCCCCTTCTGGCTGCCAAGAGTCCTCAGGCTGCCCGCACCGGTTCCATTCTTGGCTACGTGTTTGCTGCCCCCATCTGCCTGCTCACTGCTACCTGCGGAATCTTCGCCAAGGTATCCGGCGCCGACCTGGGTGACGGCTCCACCGCCTTTGCCTATTCAGTGAAAACTCTGAGCAGCCCTGTCTTTGCTGGCGTTGTCTTCGCATTTGCCACCATGATCATTGCCGCCACCATGGCTACCATGATGCTGGCCACTGGCACTATCATCACCAACATCTACAAAACCGAAATTAACCCCAACGCCGATGACACCAAGGTACTGAAGCTCTCCAAGCTCATCACCTTTGTATTTGCCTACCTGACCCTGATCCCTGCTCTGTTCCTGCCCAGCAACGCCCTGACGAACCTGTTCCTCACTCTCCAGCACGTTGCTGCCGCTCCGGTCAGTTTCGCCCATTCTGGTCGGCCTGACTTGGAAGCGCTGCACCAAGCAGGGCGCATTCTGGTCTATGGCTACCGGTATGGCCGTGGGTGTGGTATGGATGCTGCTCGGTCTGACCGATATGCTTGAGGCCGTTTACCCGGTTGTGTTGGTCAGCTACACGGTGGGCATTGTTGTTTCCCTTGCTACCAGCAAAAAAGCGGAAGTAGCCTGACTTATTCCCAGTAAAGGAAGGAATTATCCTATGAAAGACGAAAAAAGCAGCAATATATGTGGCCCTCCAAGTGGTCCAAGCCCTCTGCCCACGGAGATTGGGCGCCATCAGCTGCAACAACGGGTATGCCACCCGCGCCGGATTGGAAATCCTGAAACGGGGAGGAAATGCCTTTGATGCGGCAGTTGCTGTATCATTAACCTTATCCGTTGTGGAACCTCATCACTCGGCATTGGCGGCGGATGCTTCAGCCTTCTTTACTCCGCCAGCCAGAACAAAACCTTAGCTCTGGATGCCCGCGGTGTTGCTCCCGCAGCTGCAGGACCGGACCTTTTTATGAAAGATGGTGAGGTCCAAGACGAGTGGAAGGACTTGGGCGGCCAATCCGTAGCAATTCCAGCCTGCTGCGCGCAATGGATACTGTGCTGAAGGAGCACGGCACCATGTCCTGGGCTGAGGTAGCCGCTCCTGCAATCCGCTGTGCCCGCGAAGGCTTCGGCACCAGCTACACCGGGGAGTTAACCATGGAAGATGACTCCGTCCAACGCAAAATGCGTCTGTCCGAGTCTTTCCGCAAACTCTATCTGAAGGAAGATGGCTCTTACTACCGCTTTGGCGAAACCCAGTATAACCCGGAGCTGGCTGATCTGCTGGAACAGACTGTAGCCCACGGAGTGGATGAAGCCTTTTATCAGGGAAAAACTGCCGAAAAAAT
>NZ_BHGK01000005.1 GCF_003574295.1 Mediterraneibacter butyricigenes | reverse complement strand
GGAAAATCTGTGAGAAATAGCGAGGACAGAAGTATAGTAAGAGAAATGTTGGGCTGGCTGATATATATCCTGATCATTATCGGCCTGACCTATCTGATCATCACATTTGTAGGCCAGAGAACCCGCGTCAGCGGATCTTCGATGGAGACGACCCTGTCAGACGGGGACAATTTGATCGTGGATAAGATTTCCTATCGATTCAGAGATCCAAAGAGATACGATATTATCGTGTTCCCTTATGCCTATGAAAAGAATACATATTTTATCAAGAGAATTATCGGATTGCCTGGAGAGACGGTACAGGTAAAAGATGGATACGTCTATATCAATGGCGAACAACTGGATGAACATTACGGAAATGAATTGATGGATGATCCGGGAATTGCCGAAGAACCGATCCAGCTTGGCGAGAATGAATATTTTGTGTTGGGAGACAACAGAAACCACAGTCAGGACAGCCGTGCGGTGACGGTCGGTGTCCTGAACAGAAAGGATCTGATCGGAAGAGCCTGGATCAGGATTTGGCCCTTCAGCGAATTTGGAGTGATTAAACATGAGTAGTATCAAAGAAATCGAGACAGAGTTTAAAGCCTGTGAACGATCAGAACGCCAGGGGTTATATCAGGCATATGCCGGGGATATGAGAAGCGGTGTGCAGAAGCTGATCAAAAAATATCAGGCAGATGATCTGAAATATCAGCAGGAACTTGATCGGCTCGAACAGATGAAAGTCTATGAAAAAAAATACGGGCAGTATCTGGCAATCTGTGGAATTGACGAAGTCGGCCGTGGGCCTCTTGCAGGACCGGTGACAGCAGGAGCCGTGATCCTTCCGAAAGATGTGCAGATTTTATATCTGAATGATTCCAAAAAGCTTTCACCGAAGAAACGGGAAGAACTGGCGAAAGAAATCCGCGAAAAGGCAATTGCGGTAGGACTCGGAATGGTTTCTCCGGAACGAATTGATCAGATCAATATCCTTCAGGCTACCTATGAGGCGATGCGGATGGCGATTTCTAATCTGGAAGTAAGACCGGATCTTCTGTTAAATGATGCTGTGACGATTCCGGAAGTGGTGGTTCCGCAGGTGCCGATCATCAAGGGGGATGCGAAAAGTGTTTCGATTGCAGCCGCAAGTATTGTGGCGAAGGTAGAACGAGATCATCTGATGGAAGAATATGACAAGATCTTTCCGGGGTATGATTTTGCAGGTAACAAAGGCTATGGTTCCGTAGCCCATATTGCGGCATTAAAAGAACTGGGACCGACCCCGATACACAGAAGGACTTTTATTAAGAATTTCCTGTGACACAGATTTATGAATGAAAAAAGAAGTTTGAGGGAAGATGCAGAATAAACGACAGACAGGGGCAAGATATGAAAAACTGGCCGGTGCATTTCTGGAAGAAAACGGGTGTCAGATCCTGGAATATAATTATTATTTCAGAGGTGGAGAGATTGATCTGATTCTGAAAGACGGAGAGTATCTGGTCTTCTGTGAAGTGAAATACCGCAAAGACGAAAGCAAGGGATCGCCGCTGGAAGCAGTGGATCTCAGAAAGCAGCGTTCCATGATCAAGGGAGCCAGACTTTATCTGGTAAAGGCAGGACTCTTTGATGTTCCGTGCAGATTTGATGTGATTGGGATCTGCGGGGAAAAGGTGGAGTGGATCCAGAATGCATTTGAAGCTTTCTGAAGGATAAAGTGAGTCTGCGGATGAGTGTACAATGGACAGAACAGGATAGAAAAAAATAGCCGCAGAATAAGGCGGAGCCAAAATCGTCAGAAGAAAAATGTAAGAAGAGAATAAAACCGAAAGAGAGCGGTGCGAAGAAGGATATGAATACAGAAAGTTTAGGCCTGGAATATAAGACAACAGAATCGGTGTTTGAGGAAGTAACAGGAGAAGTACCTTATCTAAAAGTGCGGATTCTGGAAGAAACCGGTCTTGTCAGGAGCGGATTTTCCACCAGGTTAGGAGGCGTAAGCCAGGGGGAGTACGCATCCATGAACCTGAGTTTCACCAGAGGAGATGATCCGGAGTGTGTGAAGGAGAATTTCCGGCAGATCGGAGAGGCGATGGGAATTCCGTGTGAGAAAATGGTATATTCCAGACAGACCCATACGACGAATGTTCGGATGGTGACAGAAGCAGACGCGGGATATGGGGTGACAAGAGAGCGCCCATATACGGATGTGGATGGTCTGGTGACGAATGTGCCGGGAATTTGCTTGGTGACCTCCTATGCAGACTGTGTACCGCTGTATTTTCTGGATCCGAAGAAAAAAGTAATCGGACTGTCTCATTCCGGCTGGAGAGGAACCGTTGGGAAGATGGGGCAGGTGACTGTTCGACGCATGCAGGAAGAATATGGTTGTGATCCGGCAGATATTCTGGCAGCGGTAGGACCGTCGATTTGTCAGGATTGCTATGAAGTCAGTGAAGATGTGATCGAGCAATTTCGGCAGAATTTTACGGACACAATCTGGGATAAATTATTTTACAGGAAATCAAACGGAAAATACCAGTTGAACCTCTGGGAGGCAAACCGTCAGGTCTTTTTAGAGGCAGGGATTCGTCCGGAGCATATGACGGTAACTAACGTGTGTACAAGATGCAACTCGAAGATCCTGTACTCACACCGGGTCATGGGAGAACGACGTGGAAACCTCTGTGCGTTTCTCCAACTGAAACCGTGAAACAGGGGGATTTTAAGGATAAAACTCTGACGCAGAAAATCGGGGAGACTCTTACAGGTGTTTGGAATAAAAGAAGGTTTTAGACAGAAATAAATGCAGAATGGCTTGAACAGAAAGCCAAAAGTAAAACAGGAGAGATGGTTATATGACAGGACTATGGTTTAATCTCATGTCAAACATAAAGCTTACAGAAAAAATAAGTTTTGCGGCAACTGCCGTGAAATCCTCTGCGGTATCGACCAGTGATACGACAGATGCTGCGACGGAAGCAGCAGCGCAGACAATTGCAGATGCAACGGATGAGGTGACCAGTGCCTGGAATCTGTTTCAGCAGAATATCCCTGCACTGATCTCTTTTGGAATCAGGGTTGTGTTATGCATTGTGGTATTCATTATCGGACGATTTGTGATCAAATGGATCCGAAAAGTCGTCAGACATTCCATGGAGCGGGCGAATGCAGATAAAGGTGTGATGCAGTTTATTGACTCATTGCTTAAATTTCTGTTGTATGCATTACTGATCTTTTCGATTGCAGTAAAACTGGGTGTGGAATCCACTTCGGTGGCGGCTCTTCTGGCATCCGGTGGTGTGGCAGTAGGTCTGGCATTGCAGGGAACCTTATCCAACTTTGCGGGCGGTGTATTGATCCTGCTGTTGAAACCATTCGTAGTAGGCGATTATATTATCGAGGATTCCGGAAAAAATGAGGGAACGGTAAAGGAAATTCAGATTTTCTATACCAAACTTTCTACGGTGGATAATAAAATCATTGTAATTCCAAATGGTACACTGGCTAACAGTACGCTGACCAATACCACGGAGGCATCCATGCGGCAACTGGATCTGCGAGTCGGTATTTCTTATCAGGCGGATCTGAAGAAGGCAAAAGAGATCCTGAGAAAACTGATCGAAGAAAGCAAGTTGATTGAAGAGCAGAAAGAACACAGAGTCTTTGTCAGTGATCTGGCGGACAGCGCTGTGATCCTCGGAATCCGTGCCTGGGTGAAAACGGAAGATTACTGGAATGCAAGATGGCAATTTCTGGAGGATATTAAGTATCAGTTTGACGAGAACGGAATTGAGATTCCGTATAATCAGTTGACGGTTCATGTAGAGAGGGAAGAAAATTAGAATAATCGGATGTTCCTGTATGCATTCCTTTTGCAGAAGAAATTAAGAAGTAAACCTAAAATGAAAAAGGCCTGTACAAGATGTACAAGCCTTTTTTAAGCTGAAAATCGGACTCGAACCGACGACCCCTTCATTACGAGTGAAGTGCTCTACCAACTGAGCTATTTCAGCACGATTTGAAATTCAAACCTAAATTAGTATATCTTATTTACGCAGAAAATTCAACTGTTTTTTCTAAAAAAGAAGATTTAAAAGTACGACGAAAATCATTTGAAATCGAATCGTGAAAAATGAAACAGCATGGAGAAAATTGCTGATTGAGACAAAGGCAAACTGATAGTATAATTGTTTTATATCAGAGGAGGAAAACACTTGAAGATATTTCATTTATCGGATCTTCATATAGGAATCCGGTTGTTTAACCGGGATCTGAAAGAAGATCAGACTTATATATTTCATCAGATTATATCCTGTGCAAAACAGGAAAAACCGGATGCCATCGTGATCGCCGGAGATATCTATGACAAAGCGGTGCCCTCGGCAGAAGCTGTGGAACTGTTTGACTGGTTTATTACCGGTTTAAAACAAGCGGTACCGGAGGCGGTCTGCATGATGATCAGCGGGAATCACGACAGCGCACCGAGAGTGAATACATTTCGGAAGATTTTGTCCGGTCAGAATCTTTATATGATCGGAAATCCACCGATGAAAGAAGGGGAGCAGATCGAGAAAGTACTTTGCCACGATGAATACGGAGACGTAGTGTTCTATCTGTTGCCTTTTGTGAAACCATCGATGATCAAACAGATTGTAGGAACGGACAAAGAAGGAAATAATCTGACTTATGACGAGAGTTTACGCCGGTTGATCGCCAGGGAGAAGATCGATGAGAACCGGAGAAATGTGCTGGTCAGCCATCAGTTTTATCTGCCGTCAGGTACCATAGCAGATCAGATAGAGCGAATGGATTCGGAAATCTGTACGGTGGGCAACATTGATCAGGTCAAAACAGATCTGTTGGATCCTTTTGATTATGTTGCGCTGGGGCATATTCATAAGCCAATGAATGTGGGAAAAGACACCATTTGTTACTGTGGAACGCCACTGGCTTATTCGGTCAGTGAAGCCGGGCAGGAAAAGAGTATTGTAATGGTGGAGCTGAAAGAAAAAGGAGAACCGCCACAGATTCAGCGTCTGCCGTTAAAGCCGCTTCGGCAGGTGAAGATCTTAAAAGGAACGCTGGAACAGGTGCTGTCACAGGAGTGTGCAGACTATGTGACGGTTGTTCTGGAAGATAAAGTGGATCTGGATGTGGTCGATATGAAAGAACGGCTGCTTCATGCCTTCCCGAATCTTCTGGAGATCAGACGGGAGATACAGAGGATGGCGAAGTATCAGGAGAACGGGCAGAAAAGAGAAGCCTTAAAATTAAATCCCTATCAGATGTGTGAGGCATTTCTGGGAGAGTTAAATGCATCGGAGGAAGCAATTCTGAAAGAGGTTGTGAATCAGACAGGGGAGGTGGACGCATGAAACCGGTGAGACTTACCATGCAGGCTTTCGGTTCTTATGGAAAAAAGACTGTCATTGATTTTACGGTACCGAATCAAAATCTGTTTCTGATTACGGGTGACACGGGAGCAGGAAAGACGACGATCTTTGACGCAATGGTTTTTGCAATTTACGGACAGGCAAGTTCTGTGATGAACAGAAAAGAGGGCACAGAACTTCAAAGTCAGTATGCAGATCCGCAAGCAGAGCCTTTTGTAGAATTTGTGTTTCTGGAAAAAGAAGGGGAGCGTGAGGCCGAATACACCGTTCGCAGGATCCCAAAGCACATCCGTCCCAAACAGCGCGGAAAGGGCATGGTGGATGTATCGGCGTCGCTGACCCTCTGGATGCCGGACGGGACAGAATATCCGCAGAAAGAAGCACAGAAAAAAATAGAAGAGATCGTGGGGCTTACCAGGGAGCAGTTCATGCAGATCGCGATGATCGCACAGGGAGAATTTATGGAACTGCTGCGGGCAAAATCCGAAGATAAGAAACCGATTTTCAGAAAACTGTTTCATACAGACCGGTATCAACAGATTGTAGAGGACCTGGGAGAGCGGAAACGGGAGAAGGAAAAAAATCTTGGGATTCTGAAAACATTCTGTCAGGCGGAGATCGGTCATCTTGTATTACCTGCGTTGGAAGATCCTCAAAAAACGTTGAAGAACCAAGGAGCTGAGGTGTCGGAGACACAGGGCAATCTACAGGAAGCGGAAAAAGAACAGCGTGAAAATCTGCAACGATTGCGGGAACTAAAGGAGAAAATCCTGAAATCCGATCAGCTTTCCATCGTGGACCTGGAAGAATTGATGGAGCGGCTGGAAGGGATGAACGGCTGGCTGTCAGACAAAAAGAAAGAGGCAGAGCTTGCATGGAAAATGGCTGAGGAAGAAAGAAATCGCGCGGAAACTGCCTGGGTACAGGGAGAGGAGACCGAAAAAAGATTCGTTCAGTATGAACAGGTGAAAACAGAAAAAGAAAGACAGAATCAAAGGCTGAAAGAAGATGCAGAAAAGGAAGAAAAAGGTGCTGAGATCCTTGCGGCCTGGGAGATAAAAAATGCCTGGGAACAGTATGAAGAAGTATTAAAGCGTAAAGAAACGATTGAAAAAAGTATGGAAAAGCTGCAACGACTGCTGCCGGGATTAAAAGAGAATCTGGAGCTGGCAGAGCGGCAGCTGACGGAAAGCAAGACCCGATGGCAGAGTGAGGCAAATACATTTGCCAAAACAGAGGAACAGGTACATCAAGCATTGAAGATTCTGGAAGAACTTTCGGAGAATCGAACGAAAGAGAAGAACTGTCAGACACAGAACAAAGAACTGGAAGAAAAGGAAGCGCTTCTTTTAAAGCAACAGGAAGAACAGAAGAAAGAAACGGAACAATGGAAAGAAGTTCAGGAAGCGACAGCACAGGCAGAAGTTCTGGCAGAACAATGGAAGTTAAAACGGGAAATCTATGAGAACCGGAAGAAAGATGCAATGCTGCTTGAAACACTGGAAATAGAATGTCTTCAGGGAAAAGAGAAACTTGAGGAGCAGCGAAAGTGTTATGAAAAAGCAAGAGAGCAGTATCTGATAAAGAATCAGCAGTTTCTGGAAATTCAGAGCCGTTTTTTTGATGCGCAGGCAGGGATTCTGGCAAAGGAAAAACTGATTCCCGGAAGTCCGTGTCCGGTCTGTGGTTCCCTGACACATCCATCTCCCTGTATCCTGGAGCCGGAAGAGGAAGAGCTGACCAGAGAACAGGTGAAACAGTATCAGGATCAGGTTCAAGAAGCACAGAAGAAGATGGCAAAGGAGTCTGAAAAAGCGGCGAAGCTGGAGAGTCATCAGCAGGCAAAAGAAGCAGAGCGATTGCTAAAACAGGAGGAACTGAGAAATCAGGGCGTTTTTTATACAGCGGGAAAAGGCAAAGAATGGTTGAAAGAAGAGGCACAGAAGCTGAACGAGGAAAGGAAAAATATCCGGGAACAGCTTCAGTCTGCACGACAGGCAAAACAAAAGTTAAAGGAACTGGAAGAAGAAAAAGAGCGACAGGAGACAGAACAGAAAACTCTGGCAGAAGAACGGGTGCGTTTAAAAACGGAGTATGAGAAAGTCAGGGAGCGAATCGAAGAACTGGAAAAAGAAAACATTTTCGAGTACAGAGAATCGGCTCTAAAACATCTGAATCTTCAGAAGAGAAAAACAGAGACGGCCAGGGAACAGTATGAGAAACAGGAGAAGACAGAAAAACAGCTTCGATCGGAGAAAGAAGAAAAGGAAACCCTTCTGAAAGAATTTGAAAATCGTCTGCCACTGGAAAAGGAAAGATCGACAGAACTTCAGAAGCGGTATGAAGAGATGCTGACCGCTTCCGGAAAGTCGGAAAAAACCTGGAAAAATCTGACGGAAATGTATACAAGAATACAAGGAACAGAGTATCAGAAAGAGGCGAGGGAAGCGGCGAAAACGGCGTCTGCTCTGGAAGCGGCATTAAAAACGGCAAAGGAAAGTCTGGAAGGAAAAAAACGCCCGGACAGGGATGCATTACTGGAACAAAAAGAAATCCAGACGAAAAAAGCGCAGCTGTCCGGGGAAGATTTTCAGACACTCCGCCGGATGTACGAGACAGATCAAACGGTCTATCATACACTGAATCCCAAATTGGCGGAAAGACAGGAACTGTTAAAGGAATTACAGGCGGTCAGCCATCTGTACCTGACGCTTGCGGGAAAGGTTTCCGGGGCGAGAATGGATATCGAGACCTACGTGCAGCGATATTACCTGGAACAGATCTTATACAGTGCCAATGAGAAATTCTATCAGATGTCGGCGGGACAGTATGAACTGAGACTCTGTGATCTGGAAAAAGCCGGTATTGGAAAAAATAGAGGACTGGATCTGATGGTTTATTCAAATGTAACCGGAAAAGAGCGGGAGATCAGAACCCTGTCAGGCGGAGAATCTTTTATGGCTGCGTTATCCCTGGCGCTTGGAATGGCAGATCAGATACAGGAGAGCTCGGCGGCCATCAATCTGGATATTCTGTTTATCGACGAAGGATTCGGTTCTCTGGATGAACATTCCAGGAATCAGGCGGTAAAAGTATTGCAGCAACTGGCAGGAGGTTCCAAGCTGATTGGAATCATTTCTCATGTATCAGAACTGAAGCAGGAGATTGAAGACCAACTGATCGTGGAAAAGACAGAAAGCGGAAGCAATGTCCGGTGGCAGATTAGTTAAGGAGCAAAACAGTATGAAAAAGAATTTAACAAAACAGGAGTTACTGAGTGTATCCAGTATGTTGTTTGGACTGTTTTTCGGAGCGGGGAATCTGATTTTCCCGATTTCCATGGGGCAGATGGCAGGGAAACACCTATGGCTGGCCACAGCAGGTTTTCTGATTACGGGAGTAGGTTTGCCACTTCTGGTAGTGGCGGCATTGGGCCTCAGCAGAAAAGATGGTCTTTTAGAACTGGGATGTAATGTGGGAAGACGCTATGGCGTGTTTTTTACGATGCTCTGTTATCTGACGATCGGTCCCTTTTTTGCTATTCCAAGATGTGCGACGGTATCCTATACTGTGGGAATGGAACAATATGTGAACGGAAATCATGAGACGTTGTTTCAGGGGATTTTTTCTCTGTTGTTTTTCCTGTGTGTGTTGTATTTTTCCTTAAAACCGGGAGAAATTCTGACCTGGATCGGAAAAATCTTAAATCCCTTATTTTTGTTGTTGCTGGCGTTGCTTTTGATCCGTTGTATGTTTTCGCCGATGGGAAAGATTACGGAGGTGATACCCATTGGAGGTTATGCAAGTCAGCCTTTTTTTCAGGGATTTCTGGAAGGATATAATACGATGGATGCCATTGCCGGGCTTGCTTTTGGAATCATTGTGGTCAATGTAATTCGCAGCCTGGATGTGAAATCTGCCGGAGATGTGGCGAAAAATACGGTAAAAGCAGGCATGTTCAGTTCTGCGCTGATGGGAATCATTTATGTCTGTGTGGCGATGGCAGGGGCGACTAGCAGAGGAATTCTGCCTCTCGCAGAAAATGGCGGGATCGGATTTTTACAGATTGCACATCATTATTATGGAAAGACAGGAGGTCTGATTCTGGCAGGAATGGTAACCGTGGCATGCTTAAAGACGGCAATCGGGCTGATCACAAGCTGTGGAGAAACATTTGTAAAGCTTTTTCCAAATGGACCGTCCTATCGAACCTGGGCGATTCTTTTTTGTGTCGGATCTTTTCTGATCGCCAATTTGGGATTGAATGCGATCATCACCTATTCCCTGCCAGTTCTGATGTTTTTGTATCCACTGGCGATTACACTGTCGTTGCTGGCGATTTTTGGCAAATGGTTTGGAAATGCAAAAGTGGTGTATCAGTGGACTACCGCTTTTACATTGGTGGCAGCAGGTCTTGACTTTGTAACGGCACTGCCGGAAGCCCTGAAAGAGGCGGTCAGTATCCTGAAAATGCTGGAGAATGTGAGAGGATATCTGCCTATGGCAGAGTATGGATTCGGTTGGGTAATACCGGCACTGCTCGGACTTAGTGTGGGGTGTATCAGCACCAGAATCAGGAAGCCTGGAAACAAATCCAGATAGATGCCGGTATAGGAGCAGATTTATTTTTTGTTATCGGCTTACACGTTGCTCCAGTAGCCTGATCAGGCTGTACAACAGAGCAGACATCAGGCAGAGCAGGCACAGACTGGTAAGGAGCCATTCCATTTTGAAAGTCTGGCTGGCATAGATGATCAGATAGCCAAGGCCCTGTCTTGCAGCCAGAAATTCTCCGATGATCACCCCCACGAGACAAAGTCCGATATTGACTTTCATGGCATTGATGACGGAGCCTACGTTGGAGGGGATGACGACTTTGGTCAGCACTTGAAGTTTTGTGCCGCCCAGGGTATAGATCAGGAAGATCTTTTCCGGATCTGTGGAGAGAAATGCGGTGTACAGATTTAAGATGCATCCGAAGATGGCCACCGACATTCCGGCGACGATGATGGTGGTTTTGGTGGCACCCAGCCATACGATCAGAAGCGGGGCAAGGGCGGACTTCGGGAGACTGTTCAGCACCACAAGGTAGGGATCCAGAATTTCAGAACATTTCTGACTGGACCAGAGCAGAATCGCCAGGAGAATTCCGAAAAATGTAACCAGAAGAAAGCTGATCATGGTTTCCTGAAAAGTAATTCGGATGTGAGGGAAAATAAAACGGTCTTTTGTCATAGTTAAAAAACACTGAAAGATTCTGGAAGGACTGCTGAAAATAAAAGAATCGATCCAGCCATTTCCGGAAGAGATTTCCCAGAGTCCAAGAAAGAGCAGGAGCAGAAAGAAACGGAAAAACTGAACGATCATGCGGTGTTTTTTCAGGTGGCGCAGATATGCTTGTTGCTCAGTAGAAATTTGGGTCATGACTGATTTAACTCCTTCCATAGAAGATTGAAATATTGTTTGAATTCCGGGGCGTTTCTGCGGTGCAGAGGTGTATCCTCGTCAAGCTCAAACTGAATCGGCACGATGTTCGAGATCGTGGCAGGCCTGGAACTTAGGGTGATGACACGGTCAGCAAGGGAAATGGCTTCCGACAAATCATGGGTAACCAGAATAGCGGTCTTTTTCGAGTGGCGGAGAATCTGGCCGATATCGTTGCTGACATTTAAGCGGGTCTGATAGTCCAGTGCGGAAAATGGTTCATCCAACAACAGGAGGTCCGGTTTTAGGACTAGCGTGCGGATCAGGGCGGCTCTTTGCCGCATCCCACCGGAAAGTTCGGAAGGATAAGAGTCAGCAAAAGGCAGCAGGCCGTATTCTTTAAGCAGGGAGCGTGCGTAAACTTTTGTTTCGGCGTTCAGTCGTTTTTGAATTTCCAGTCCAAGGGTTACATTTTTCCAGATACTGCGCCACTCAAAGAGATGATCCCGTTGCAGCATGTAGCCGATTGTGAGGTTAGATGCAAGACGTTCTCCTTTTTCCGGTTTCAGAAGTCCGGATAAAATGGAGAGAAGCGTGGATTTTCCGCAGCCGGAGGGACCGACGATGGCCAGAAATTCCTCGGGATATACAGAAAAATCTATATCAGATAAAGCCAGTGTTTCGCCGCCAGGTGTATGATAGGAAAAAGAAACATGAGACAGATGGATCAGTGGTTCCATACATTTCCTCCTTTTTTGGAATGGTTCTAGTTTATAGTATTCCTAAAAAAATGGAGTGTGTGGAAAGAAACTGAAGTATGCAGGCTATATTTTACGCGAAACAACGGGCAAAAGTCTGTGCCTGTACTGACCGAAGCGGAACGCAGATGCCACGATAACCTAAGAAAAATAATGTATAAAGAAAAGAGGAAATAAAATTCATGCAGAATCTTCCAAAGATTAATTATCAGAAAGAACTGGATAAGGTTATAAAAAAACTGGAAGAAAGAGGAGAGGTGCCAAAACTTCTGCTTCACAGTTGTTGTGCACCGTGTAGCAGTTATGTTCTGGAATATCTGTCCAACCATTTTGAGATTACGGTTTTTTATTATAATCCAAACATTTACCCGGAAGAGGAATACTGGAAACGGGTGGAAGAGCAGAAAGGCCTGATCCGAAGGATGAAGACGCTTCATCCGGTGTCCTTTTTGGAAGGCGTGTATGAAAAAGAAGCATTTTATAAAATGGCAGAGGGAATGGAGGCGTTAAAAGAAGGCGGTGTCCGGTGTTTTGCCTGTTATGAGATGCGTCTGAGGAAGACGGCGGAACTGGCAAAAGAAAAAGAATTCGACTTTTTTACCACTACGCTGTCGATCAGTCCCATGAAAAATGCACAGAAATTAAATGAGATTGGCGGAAAGCTGGCCGAAGAATATGGCGCGGCCTATCTTTTCTCGGATTTTAAGAAAAAAGAAGGATACAAACGTTCCATCGAGCTCTCGGCAGAGTATGGATTGTACCGTCAGGATTACTGTGGTTGTGAATTTTCCTTAAGGGAACGGAAAATTCAGACAAAAAGTTGAGAGAAATGTGGGTAGACAGAAAACGAGGGATTGTGATACACTAAGGAACAAAGTTTGATTTTACAGAAAGATGCAGAAGGGAAGAGAAAGAAATGGCACAGTTGTGGGGTGGACGTTTCACAAAAGAAACCGATAAATTAGTCTATAATTTCAATGCCTCCATTTCTTTTGATCAGAAATTCTACAGGCAGGATATCCGCGGAAGTATCGCGCATGTAACCATGCTTGCAAAACAGGGGATTCTGACGGAAGAAGAAAGAGATCAGATCATTGCCGGTCTGAAAGGCATATTAAAGGATGTGGAAGAAGGTACACTTCTGATCACAGATGAGTATGAGGATATTCACAGCTTCGTAGAGGCAAATCTGATCGACCGGATCGGAGATGTTGGAAAGAAATTACATACCGGCCGCAGCAGAAATGATCAGGTTGCGCTGGATATGAAGCTTTATACAAGAGATGAGATCCTGGAAGTGGATTATCTGTTAAGAGAACTGCTGGAAGTTCTTTTGAAAATGATGAAAGAGCATACGGCCACATTTATGCCGGGATTTACCCATCTTCAGAAGGCACAGCCGATTACGCTGGCACATCACCTTGGCGCTTACTTTGAGATGTTTAAGCGGGATCGCCAGCGAATGAAAGATATCTATGAGAGAATGAATTACTGTCCGCTTGGTTCCGGAGCACTTGCCGGTACGACCTATCCGTTGGATCGGGAGTATACAGCCAGTCTTCTTGATTTTTACGGACCGACTCTGAACAGTATGGATTCTGTGGCAGACAGAGATTATCTGATTGAATTCTTGTCTGCTCTGTCAACGATCATGATGCATCTGAGTCGTTTTTCAGAGGAAGTGATCATCTGGAATTCCAATGAGTATCAGTTTGTTGAGATTGATGATGCATACAGTACCGGCAGCAGTATCATGCCGCAGAAAAAGAATCCGGATATCGCGGAACTGGTAAGAGGAAAGACCGGAAGAGTCTATGGAGCACTGATGTCTCTTTTGACAGCGATGAAGGGAATCCCGCTTGCTTATAATAAAGATATGCAGGAAGACAAAGAGCTGACTTTTGATGCGATTGATACCACGAAAGGATGCCTTGCCTTGTTTACCGGCATGATAAAGACGATGAACTTCCGAAAAGACCGGATGGAAGAAAGTGCAAAACACGGATTTACCAATGCAACGGATGCGGCAGATTACCTGGTAAAACATGGAGTTCCATTCCGGGATGCACATGGAATCGTGGGACAGCTTGTGCTGTATTGTATTGATCGGAAGATTGCTCTGGATGATATGTCTCTGGAAGAACTGAAAAAGATTTCTCCGGTATTTGAAGAAGATATCTATGAGGCAATCAGCATGAAGACCTGTGTGGAGATGCGAAATACCATCGGAGCACCGGGAGAACGTGCGATGAAAGAAGTCATTGAAAAAGAAGAGGCTTATCTGAAGGAACAGGAAGTTCCCGGCAAGTAAGTGCAAGGAAAACGGTATATACAAGAAATAAGCCGTCATATAAAAAAGAGAAGGTTGATGATTGCAGAGTCTGCAACGGAACAACCAGTCATAGAAAGATAAAGGAGAAGAAGAAATGGAACAGAAGTTAAGAGTTGGAATTTTGGGTGCAACTGGAATGGTTGGTCAGCGGTTTATTTCCCTGCTGGAAAATCATCCCTGGTTTGAGGTGGTTACAGTGGCAGCAAGCCCGCGTTCTGCCGGAAAACGTTACGAAGATGCAGTCGGCGGAAGATGGAAGATGACCACACCGATGCCGGAAGCAGTCAAAGATCTGATCGTACATGATATCAATGAGATCGAGACCGTGGCATCTACCGTTGATTTTGTATTCAGCGCAGTGGATATGTCAAAAGAGGAGATTCGTGCCATCGAAGATGCATATGCAAAGACAGAGACACCGGTAGTATCCAACAACAGCGCACATCGCTGGACACCGGATGTACCGATGGTAATTCCGGAGGTTAATATTGATCATTTCGAAGTGATCGAGGCGCAGAAGAAGAGACTCGGAACAACCAGAGGTTTTGTTGCAGTAAAACCGAACTGTTCCATTCAGAGTTATGCACCGTGTCTGGCAGCATGGAAGGAATTCGGACCAAAGGAAGTAGTTGCCACAACTTATCAGGCAATTTCCGGAGCAGGAAAGACTTTTAAGGACTGGCCGGAAATGGTGGAAAATATCATTCCGTTCATCGGTGGAGAAGAAGAAAAGAGTGAGCAGGAGCCGCTTCGTGTCCTGGGTAAAGTGGAAAATGGCGAGATCGTAAAGGCAGAACTGCCGAAGATTACCTGCCAGTGCATCCGTGTTCCGGTTCTGAACGGTCATACAGCCGCAGTTTTCATTAATTTTGAAAAGAAGCCGACGAAGGAACAGTTGATCGAAAAACTGGTGAACTTCAAAGGATTCCCGCAGGAAGCAGGACTTCCGAGTGCACCGGAGCAGTTTATCCGTTATATGGAAGAAGACAACCGTCCGCAGGTAAGACTGGATGTAGATTATGAAAACGGTATGGGAGTTTCCATCGGACGTCTGAGAGAAGACAGCATGTTTGACTACAAGTTTGTAGGTCTTTCCCACAACACCGTAAGAGGTGCGGCAGGTGGAGCTGTTCTGTGTGCAGAATCTCTGACCGCAAAGGGTTACATTTCTGCAAAATAGAGCGAACGTTTAATGAAATGCAAGCCATTGCCCGAATCCGGCGTGAGGCCGGAGAAGAGCAATGGCTTTTTTCTGTCTGGCTTTTCCGGGACTGTCGTGGTAAAATATCCCTAATGGGCAGTATGAAAATTCTGTAGGACTTTACAGAGATTTCACATGGAGTATAAAAAATATAAAAAGCTGTGTGATAAGATGGTTGGAATGATCCGAAGCGGACATTTTACACACAGAAGAAAGTTGAGGGAAAGCAATGGAAAAGGAAATGTTACGGTATACGCAGAACAGGGAATTGTCCTGGCTGAGATTTGACCATAGAGTACTGGAAGAGGCGCAGGATGAGACGGTTCCACTTCTGGAGCGCATGAAGTTTGTGTCGATTTTTACCAGCAATCTGGATGAGTTTTTTATGATCCGTGTGGGCAGTCTCTACGATATGATCGCGATGGGGGACGAGACAAAGGATAAACGCTCCGGCATGACTCCGAAGGAGCAGCTTGACAAGATCTATGAGGCGGTTGCGCCGCTTTATAAGGAACGCGACAAGACTTACAATGAGATCAAGAAACAGCTTCATCCATATGGGGTCTGCGGGCTGGATTTTAAAGAACTGGAGAACCAGGAGAAAAAATATGTAAAAAAATATTTTAAGGAGCAGATCTTACCCCTGCTGTCTCCGACTATCGTAGATTCCAATCATCCTTTTCCGCATTTGCAGAATAAAGAGCTCTATGTGATCGCAAATCTGAAACTGGATAATAAGACCATGGTTGGAATCGTGCCGGTTCCTCAGTTTGTGTCTGATATTCTTTATCTTCCGGGACATGATATCCGCTATATCCGTATGGAAAAAGTGATCATGGAATATCTGGAACTGGTATTTGAACAATATGAGGTTTCGGAGAAGAATTATGTCTGCGTTACGAGAAATGCAGATATTGCACCGGATGATGAGGCTTATTCGGATAACGAAGATTTCCGTGTGATCATGCAGGAAACACTTCATAAAAGACGGAGACTGGCGGCAGTGCGTCTGGAAGTGGCACATCCGCTTTCGAAAGAGATGGAAAAATATTTCTGTGAAAAACTGAACATCGAGCCGAAATGCATTTTTCGGACCAAGATGCCGATGAAGCTGGATTTCATTTTCGCAATTATTGATAAAGTACCGGAATCCATGAAACGTTCTCTGGTGGATCGCCCGTTTACTCCGCAGCCGGCAGCGATGGTTGCAAAGGGAAATGTGATGGCTCAGGTGAAGAAGAAAGATATCCTGTTGTCCTATCCTTATGAGAGCATGGATCCGTTTTTGCAGTTGATCAAAGAAGCTTCTGTGGATCCGAATGTCATGACCATCAAGATTACGATCTATCGACTGGCGAAGAAGACGAGACTGGTTGAATATCTGTGTGCGGCGGCTGAAAACGGAAAGGACGTTACGGCACTGATCGAGCTGAGAGCCAGATTCGATGAACAGAACAACATCGACTGGTCGGAACGGATGGAAGAGGCGGGATGCCGGGTGATTTATGGCTTTGAGGGCTATAAGGTTCATTCCAAGATCTGTCTGATTACCTATCGAAACCGGAATGACATCCGTTACATTACGCAGGTGGGAACCGGAAACTATAACGAAAAAACAGCGAAGATGTATACGGATCTGTCACTGATTACGGCGGATCAGGAGATTGGTGAAGATGCGGCGACTTTCTTTAAAAATATGTCGATCGGGAACGTGGAAGGCTCTTACCGTCATCTGATCGTTTCTCCAAGTAGTTTGAAACCGAAGATTCTGTCATTGATTGATGAAGAGATTGCCAAGGGAAAGAATGGCCGTGTGATCATGAAGATGAATTCGGTGACGGACGTAGATTTTATCCAGAAAGTAGCAGAGGCGTCAAGAGCAGGTGTGAAAGTGGATCTGATCGTTCGTGGTATTTGCTGTATTCTTCCGGGAATTCCGGGAGAGACGGAGAATCTGACGGTAACCAGTATTGTGGGAAGATTTCTGGAACATCCGAGGATTTTCAGCTTCGGAAAGGGTGAGGAACAGAAGATCTATATCGGTTCGGCAGATATGATGACGAGAAACACCGAAAAGCGTGTGGAAGTAGCGTGCCCGGTATATGACGATGCGATCAAAGCGCGGATCAACCATATGCTCAAGGTGATGCTGGCGGATAATGTGAAGGCGCGTCTTTTGAAGAGTGACGGAACTCTGGTGAAGAAGCCGGTGACTGCCCGTCCGGTGATTTCTCAGGAAGTGTTTATGGAAGAGGCCATGAATGCAGAGAGACCTCGCGCCATCGAGGAAAAGAGATCGATCTTTAAAAAAGTTCGAAATCTGTTTAAAAAATAATGAAGGAGTATGCCTTTTTATGGCGAAAGCAGTATATATTGCAGAGAAGCCTTCTGTTGCGGCTGAATTTGCAAAAGCATTAAAATTAAATACAAGACGAAAAGACGGATATATTGAATCGGAGGAGGCGATCGTCACCTGGTGCGTGGGACATCTGGTGACGATGAGTTATCCGGAAGAATATGATCCGGCATTGAAACGGTGGAGCCTTACGACTCTGCCGTTTATTCCTGAGGAATTTAAGTACGAAGTGATTCCGGCTGTGGCGAAACAGTTCTCGATTGTAAAAGGGCTTCTAAACCGGGAGGATGTGGATACGATCTATGTCTGTACCGATTCCGGGCGAGAAGGAGAATATATCTACCGGTTGGTGGAACAGGAAGCACATGTAGAGGGAAAGAAAAGGCGCAGAGTCTGGATCGACTCCCAGACAGAAGAAGAGATTTTAAGAGGAATCAGGGAAGCAAAAGATCTGTCAGAATATGACAATCTCAGTGATTCGGCATATTTGAGAGCCAAAGAGGATTATTTGATGGGAATCAATTTTTCCAGGCTGTTGACTTTGAAATATGGGAATAGCATTTCCGGCTTTCTTCAGACGAAATATTCGGTCATCTCGGTAGGACGTGTCATGACCTGCGTGCTTGGAATGGTGGTGCGAAGAGAACGGGAGATCCGGGAGTTTGTAAAGACGCCTTTTTACCGTCTGATCGGAACTTTTGTGGCAGAGGATCAGCAGTTTGAGGGTGAGTGGAGAGCCGTCAAAGGTTCCAGGTATTTTGAATCTTTTGATCTTTATAAAGAAAATGGATTTAAAGAGAGAAAGAAAGCAGAGGAGCTGATGCAGTGGCTTCAGGAAGAACAGCCGGTGAAAGGAAAGATTGCTGCACTGGAACGAAAGAAAGAACGGAAAAATCCGCCCCTTTTGTTCAACCTTGCGGAGCTGCAGAATGAATGTTCTAAGCGGTTTAAGATCAGCCCGGATGAAACCCTCCGTATCGTGCAGGAACTTTACGAGAAAAAGATGGTCACCTATCCGCGTACAGATGCCCGTGTGCTTTCCACCGCGGTTGCAAAAGAAATCCATCGCAATCTGAACGGACTGAGCAAATATGAGATGGCGGCGCCTTATCTGCAGGATATCCTGAAGTTTGGAACCCATAAAGGACTTGCAAAGACCCGGTATGTCAATGACAAACAGATTACAGACCATTATGCCATCATTCCCACCGGGCAGGGGCTGAACAACCTGAAAGGTTTGAACGGAACCGCACATGGCGTGTATGATATGATTGTTCGCAGATTTTTAAGCATCTTTTATCCGCCGGCAGTGTATCAGAAAGTAGCAATTACCGTTCAGGTTCGGGGGGAGAGCTTTTTTGCCTCTTTAAGAGTTCTGGCGGAAGAAGGATATCTGAAAGTGGCAGGCTATAAGAAGAATGACGCAGATGCTGGAACAGACAAGAAAGATGAGGAAGATTCCGGTGAGTCCTCTACGGCATTGTTCCAGGCAATCCAGCAACTGAAAAAGGGGCAGGAGATTGAGGTAAATAAACTGGAAATCAAAGAAGGAGAAACCTCTCCTCCGAAACGTTACAATTCCGGATCTATGATCCTTGCCATGGAAAATGCAGGACAACTGATCGAGGATGAAGAACTTCGTTCTCAGATTAAGGGAAGTGGGATCGGAACGTCTGCAACCAGGGCAGAGATCCTGAAAAAATTAGTCAATATCAAGTATCTGGCACTGAATAAAAAGACCCAGGTCATTACTCCGACCTTACAGGGAGAAATGGTCTATGATGTGGTGGCGAATTCCATCCGGTCGCTACTGAACCCGGAGCTGACAGCCAGTTGGGAAAAGGGATTGAATTATGTGGCAAACGGAGAGATTACATCCGAAGAATATATGCAGAAACTGGATCATTTTATTGTCAGCAGAATTGACGGAGTAAAAGGACTGAATAATCAGTATCAGTTAAGAGAGTGTTATCAGAAAGCAGCATCTTTTTATAAAAAAACGACAGGCAGACAATATGGAAAGGGGAAGAAAAAATGAAAGGACTTACCGTAAAGGAACTGTATACGCTGGAGGAAACTATCGCGAAAGAGATCTTTGATGGGGTGACCTATCCATGGGAAGTGTTGCCGAAGATCCATGATTTTATCCTGGAACTGGGGAAAACACTGAGTGAGGAAGAGTATGACCATCCGTCGGAAGAAGTCTGGATCGCAAAAAGCGCGACCGTTGCACCGACCGCTTATATTCATGGACCGGCGATCATCGGGAAAGAGGCAGAAGTCAGACACTGTGCGTTTATCCGGGGGAATGCAATCGTGGGAGAAGGTGCCGTGGTAGGAAATTCCACCGAGCTGAAAAATGTGATTCTGTTCAATAAAGTGCAGGTGCCGCATTATAACTATGTGGGAGATTCTGTTTTGGGCTATCGTTCCCACATGGGTGCAGGTTCCATTACATCCAACGTGAAATCCGATAAAAAGCTGGTGGTTGTGCATACACCGGAAGAAGAGATTGAGACTGGTATGAAGAAATTCGGCGCGATGTTGGGGGATTTTGTGGAAGTTGGATGCGGTTCTATTTTAAATCCGGGAGCTGTGATCGGAGCACATACCAATATTTACCCACTATCCTCTGTCCGCGGATTTGTTCCGGCAGAAAGTATTTATAAAAAGCAGGGTGAAATTGCTGAGAAAGTACAACAATAAATAAGAAGCATAATAGAAACAGAAAATCAGGACGGAAAAACAGAAGCAGAACACAGAGTTGACAGACAGGAGGAATACTATGCTGAATGATGCGTATGTCACAATGGAAATCGGGGCAACCAAACACATTGCGCTGGTAGCTCACGATGGGAAAAAGAAGGAACTGGTAGACTGGTGCGACCGTAACAAAGAAATCCTGAAATTTCATTTTCTGTGCGGAACCGGAACCACTGCAAGACTGATTGCGGAGAGAACCGGACTTCCGGTAAAAGGATACTGCAGCGGTCCACTGGGAGGGGATCAGCAGATCGGTGCAAAGATCGTAGAGGGTCAGATTGATTTTATGATCTTTTTATGGGATCCGCTGGAAGCACAGCCACATGATCCGGATGTGAAAGCCCTGCTTCGTATTGCGGTGGTTTATGATATTCCGATTGCCAACAATCTTGCGACAGCAGATTTTATGCTGAATTCATCTTACATGAAAACGTCCTATCAGCGGAAGATCGAGAATTTTAACCGGACGATTCAGAAACGTGTGGAAGAAATGAAAGAAAAATAAAAAGAAGAATCCCCGGCAGAATCTTCTGCGGAAATTTCAGAAAATCTCAGAAATCTCTGCAGAAAATCCTGTGGGGATTTTCTGAATACGGAAAGATTCACGGGTTGTACTTTAAAGAAAAGTGTGTTAGTATGAATAAATTCCATAAATATTCTGAATGATCTGAATGTACCCGAAAGATTCAAAACTTATCTACCGGCAGAATCTGCCGAAATTCCAGTTGACATTTTCTAACAGATATACTACTATAAGTAAAGAACGAACAACTGTTCGGTATTAGAAGGAGATTGATTATGGCAATTGAAGATAGCAAGAAAAAGGCCTTAGAGGCTGCAATCGCAAAATTAGAGAAAGATTTCGGTAAGGGAACGGTAATGAAGCTTGGAGATTCCGCTGCCAATGTTAATGTGGAGACGGTTCCTACCGGATGCCTGAGTCTGGATCTGGCACTGGGACTTGGCGGAGTGCCGAAAGGACGTATTATCGAGATTTACGGACCGGAGTCCAGTGGTAAGACGACGGTTGCCCTCCATATGATCGCGGAGGTACAGAAGAGAGGCGGTATTGCAGGATTTGTAGATGCAGAGCATGCGTTGGACCCTGTATATGCAAAGAATATCGGAGTGGATATTGATGAATTATATATTTCCCAGCCGGACAGCGGAGATCAGGCCCTGGAGATTACAGAGACGATGGTACGATCCGGAGCCATTGATATTATCGTTGTGGACTCTGTGGCAGCTCTGGTTCCGAGACAGGAGATTGAAGGAGATATGGGAGATTCCCATGTGGGTCTGCAGGCGCGTCTGATGTCTCAGGCACTTCGGAAACTGACTCCTGTAATCAGCAAATCCAACTGTATCGTGATCTTTATCAACCAGCTCCGTGAAAAGGTTGGTGTGATGTTTGGAAATCCGGAGACAACGACCGGAGGACGTGCACTGAAGTTCTATGCTTCCGTGAGAATGGATGTACGCCGGATCGAGACGTTGAAGCAGGGCGGAGAGATGGTCGGAAACCGTACCAGGATCAAGGTCGTAAAGAATAAGATCGCACCACCGTTTAAAGAGGCTGAATTTGATATTATGTTCGGAAAAGGAATTTCCAAAGAGGGAGATATTCTGGATCTTGCCACCAGTATAAATGCTGTGAATAAGAGTGGTGCATGGTATGCATACAACGGAGATAAGATAGGACAGGGACGGGAGAATGCCAAGACCTATCTGAGAGAACATCCGGAGATCATGGAAGAACTAGAGAAAAAAGTACGTGATCATTACAAGCCGAAGGAAGAGGAGGAAGAAGAGCAGCCGGAGAAAAAAGCAGATGCAGCTGCTGACAAGCCGGAAAAGAAAGCAACTTCCAGAATCATCGGTGCGGAAAAAAGCTCAAAATAAACACGGCGAACAGAAAATGAAACAGGCAACAGGATAAGATGATTATTACGAAAATTGAGCCGTTGACATCGAAAAAATGCCGAATTGAATTGGACGGGGAGACTTCTTTTGCTCTGTACAAGGGGGAAGTCTCCCGTTTTCATCTAAAAGAAGGCGAAGAGTTGACGGAGGAACAACAGGAAAAAATTAAAAATGAAATACTCAGAAAGCGAGCAAAACTGCGTGCCATGCATCTTCTGAGTCTGTCAGACAGGACGGAGGGAGAACTGAGAAACCGTCTGAAAAAGGATTTGTATCCCGAAGAGGTGATCGAGGAAGCGATCACATACGTAAAGAAGTTCGGATATATTGACGATGAACGGTATGCCCTTCATTTTATCGAGGTCCGCAAAGAGTCAAAAAGCAGAAGAGAGATTCTGATGCTGCTCAGACAAAAGAATCTTTCTGCGGAAAAGATAGAGTGGGCAATGGAACAAAGTTACGGAGAAACCGGAGGGGATCAGGAAGCAATTCTGAAGATTCTTCAGAAAAAAAGATTTTTTGAAAATATAGAAGATCCGGTAAAAGTACAGAAAATCTACGGTTATCTGGCACGAAAAGGGTTCCGGTACGAGGACATCCGTCAAGTGGTACAAAATAATATTGGCAATGCTTGACATTGTTGTGAAAACAGTATAAAATTTAACTGTTGTATTTTTATAATAAAATGTACAATGAAAACTAAATAAGGAGGTGCTCCTGTGCCAATAGTATATGTTGTAGTTATTGCCATAGCCCTCGCATTGATAGTTGGTGTTGTCACTCACTTTTTAACAGTATCCAATCTGAAGAAGAACGCAGAGTCAAAGATTGGAAATGCTGAGACAAGAGCAAGAGAGATTATTGATTATGCAGTGAAGACTGCTGAAACAACAAAAAAAGAAGCACTGCTTGAAGTAAAAGAAGAATCTATCAAGACAAAGAACGAACTGGAAAGGGAGACGAAGGAAAGACGCTCTGAATTACAGCGTTATGAGAAACGTGTCCTGGCAAAGGAAGAGGCTCTTGATAAAAGAACTTCTGCGATGGAGCAAAGGGAAGCTAGTTTTACAGCAAAGGAAGAGCATTTCAAACAGCGTGAAGCGAAAGTGGAAGAGCTCAGCAAGAAAAGAGTACAGGAACTGGAAAGAATCTCAGGACTTACCTCCGAACAGGCAAAAGAATATCTGTTGAAAACTGTTGAAGAAGATGTGAAGCATGACACTGCAAAGATGATCAAGGAATTAGAGACGCAGGCAAAGGCGGAAGCGGACAAGAAGGCGAAAGAATACGTCGTTACCGCAATCCAGAGATGCGCTGCAGATCATGTTGCAGAAACTACGATTTCAGTCGTACAACTTCCGAATGATGAAATGAAGGGACGAATCATTGGACGTGAGGGTAGAAATATCCGTACGTTGGAGACAATGACAGGAGTGGAATTGATTATAGACGATACTCCGGAAGCAGTCGTTCTTTCCGGATTTGATCCGATTCGAAGAGAGGTTGCACGAATTGCGCTGGAACGTCTGATTGTAGACGGACGTATTCATCCGGCCCGAATCGAAGAGATGGTGGAGAAAGCTCAGAAAGATGTGGACTCCATGATCAGAGAAGAAGGAGAAGCTGCTGCGCTTGAAGTTGGTGTGCCGGGTATCCATCCGGAACTGATCCGACTTCTTGGACGTATGAAGTTTCGAACAAGTTATGGTCAGAATGCATTAAAGCATTCCATTGAAGTTGCGCAATTATCCGGATTGTTAGCTGGCGAGATAGGACTGGATGTCAGAGTTGCCAAGCGTGCCGGTTTATTACATGATATTGGTAAATCGATCGATCATGATGTGGAAGGATCCCATGTGCAGATTGGTGCAGATCTTTGTAGAAAATACAAAGAATCCGCAACAATTATTAATGCAGTGGAATCCCATCACGGAGATGTAGAACCACAGTCACTGATCGCCTGTGTCGTACAGGCTGCGGATACGATTTCCGCTGCACGTCCGGGCGCAAGACGTGAAACATTAGAGACATACACAAACAGATTAAAACAGTTAGAGGATATCACGAACCAGTTTAAGGGCGTAGATAAATCTTTTGCAATTCAGGCAGGTAGAGAGATTCGAGTAATGGTAGTTCCGGAACAGGTATCTGATGAAGATATGGTATTGATGGCTCGAGAGATCGCTAAGAAGATCGAATTCGAACTTGAGTATCCGGGTCAGATCAAGGTGAACGTAATTCGGGAATCAAGAGTTTCCGATTATGCTAAATAAAAGCCGAATAAAATGAAAAATGAATAAGAAAAGGGGAAGTTGCAGGAGCAGCTTCCCTTTTTTGTAAGGTGTACGACAAAAAGTGGCTTGGAATTTGTTGGAAATGAATAAAATGAAATCAAAAAATTCATTTCTGACTGTATAATAACGAAAAAATGCGTTTTCACACTTAAAAAATGCAGGATTTTATTGACGAAAAGTCGAAAACCATTTACAATGACAAACAGTGAATAAAAATGGAGGGAATTGTGATGACGGCGTACAAAGATATGACAAAAGAGGAACTTAGCGGCGTAAAAGAAGAGCTGGAAAGACAGTTTCAGGAAGTAAAGGCAAAAGGCTTAAAGCTTGATATGTCCAGGGGAAAGCCATCCACAGAGCAGTTGGATCTTTCCATGGGGATGATGGATGTACTGACCAGCAAGTCTGATCTGAAGTGTACAGAAGGAGTAGACTGCAGAAACTATGGTGTGCTGGATGGAATCGGAGAGGCAAAACAGTTGCTTGCAGATATGATGGAAGTACCGAAAGATAACATCGTAATCTATGGAAATTCCAGTCTGAATGTGATGTATGATACGGTAGCCCGTTCTATGACGCACGGAGTTATGGGTTCTACGCCGTGGAGCAAATTAGATAAAGTGAAATTCTTATGTCCTGTTCCGGGATATGACAGACATTTTGCAATTACAGAATTTTTCGGAATTGAGATGATCAATGTTCCGATGACACCGGAAGGTCCGGATATGGACATGGTAGAAAAACTGGTGTCAGAAGATGAGAGTATCAAGGGAATCTGGTGTGTTCCGAAATATTCAAATCCACAGGGAATTACTTATTCCGACGAAACGGTTTATCGTTTCGCAAATCTGAAACCGGCAGCAAAGGATTTCAGAATTTACTGGGATAATGCTTATACCATTCATCACCTGTATGATGACAAACAGGATTATCTTCTGGAAATCCTGATGGAGTGTAAGAAGGCTGGAAATCCGGATATGGTTTATAAGTTTTCTTCTACATCCAAGATTACATTCCCGGGATCCGGTATTGCGGCAATTGCTGCATCAGAAGGAAACCTAGTAGATATCAAACGTCAGCTCACTATTCAGACGATCGGACACGATAAACTAAATCAGCTTCGTCATGCCCGCTATTTTAAAAATATTTCCGGTATGGTGAATCATATGAAAAAGCAGGCAGAGATCTTAAGACCGAAATTTGATACGGTTCTGGAAACGCTGGATCGTGAACTGGGCGGTCTGGAGATCGGAAGCTGGATGGCACCGAGAGGCGGATACTTTATTTCCTTTGATGCAATGGATGGCTGTGCAAAAGCGATTGTGGCAAAAGCAAAAGAAGCAGGGCTTGTAATGACGGGGGCAGGCGCAACCTTCCCGTACGGAAAGGATCCGCATGACAGCAACATTCGTATCGCACCGTCTTATCCGACGCTTGAGGATCTGAAAGTAGCATGTGAGATTTTTGTACTGAGTGTAAAATTAGTCAGTGCACAGAAATTATTAGGAGAACTGTAGGAAGATGAGTGAAGAGGTTAAAAGAATCAAAAGGGAACTGATGTATAAGGGTTCTGTACTTGACATTTATCGCGACACCATGCAGTTTGAAAACGGAAATACTGCAGAATGGGACTTTATCCATCATAACGGAGCAGCTGCGGTGGTTCCGGTGCTGGAAGACGGAAGAATCCTGATGGTGAGACAGTATCGGAACGCTCTGGAGAGAGAAACCTGGGAGATTCCGGCAGGAAAGTTGGATACTCCGGAAGAGTCAGGGCTCACCTGTGCAATCCGTGAGCTGGAAGAAGAAACCGGCTATTATACGGAAGACATGGAATTGCTGATTACGGTGCGTACGACGGTGGCATTCTGTGATGAGCGGATCGAGATCTACACCGCGAGAAATCTGAATGCAACGCGTCAGCATCTGGACGAAGATGAATACATTGATGTGAAAGCATTTACAATGGACGAGTTAAAGACAATGATCCTGGAGCAGAAGATTGAGGATTCCAAGACGATTGCGGCATTGATGTCTTATGCAGTAAAATATCATGCGTAGATTGATCTGAAATTGGCCGATCTGAAAGCGAAGGATGGTTCTGCCAAAAATAAAAAGAAATCAAATGAAGGTAACAGGTTGAATCCTGTCATAAGAAAAACCTCTCGGCAATATATTATCACAAGTGTGATATGGTATGTCCGGGAGGTTTTTTATGGGAAAAGGAAAACATATACTGATTTTGATCTTCTTTACAGGACTTTGTCTGGGCGTGATCTATGCCAATTGGAAGCTGGATACATTTCTGGAACAAAAGGGAGTGTTCCAGACTTTTTTTCTGTCCGAATATGCAAGGATAACGGTTCAGAAGAAAGAGTATCTGTTCTATCTGTTGAAAATCAGGCTGATTCCATTGATCCTGTTGCTTGCGTTAAGCGTTTCAAGATACAGAAAACCGGTGGGAATGATCTGGCTGGCTGGAAACAGCTTTCTTCTGGGCTTGCTGTTTGTGACGGCGGTACTGCAAAGAGGAATTGCCGGAATCGTGATCTGTCTGATCGGAGGATTCCCTCAATGGTGCTTCTATGCCCCGGCTACCCTGCTTCTGGTCTGGATGGATTACAGATACCCGGAAGTTCGCTGGAACAAAACCAAAGGATTTGTGTTGCTCATGACGTTTGCAATCGGTATCCTGACGGAAGCGTATGTGAATCCGGTCTGCATGAAAATTTACCTGAATTCTTTGTAGAGCCGGGAAAAGGAGAGCAGGCAGACAAGCAATTGACTGGATAACAGTCCGATCAGGTACCCATAGATCCCGAATTCCGGTACCAGAAATAAAATACTCAATATACGAAGGAAAATTCCTGCAGAATTGATCAGGAGTGTCTGCGTAGTTTCCCCAAGTCCGGTCAGAATACTCAGCAGAGCACTGTTGGAATAAAGGAAGGGACAGATCCAGGCGAGAGTACGTAAAAAACGGCCGGCAGTTTCGCTGTGAAAAATCATTTTCCCAATGAACTGGCCAAATACAAGAAAAAGCAAAAGGCTCAGGATTCCGAGAAGGATGCAAAATGTAACGGATTTGCGAATGGCATGTGTCAGGGAGTGCCGGGCGTCTTTGGACTGTAATCCGGCGACTGTGGGAGTCAGCATAATAGAGATTGAACTGGTGATGGCGGAAGGAAAAAGAATGCAGGGCAGTGCCATTCCGGTCAGAACTCCGTAGGTGGATAAGGCGGCGGAAGTACTCATGCCGTGAAGCTGCAAACGGACAGGGATCAGGATAGCCTCGACACTCTGAAGCAGAGTCAAGAAGATCCGATTTGCAGTCAGTGGCAGGGATAATGGAAGAAATTCCCGGAAAAAACCGGTAAGTACAACCGGAGATATCCGGGTTCCGAAAAAATCAGAAACGTGCCACAGGGAAAAGAATGCGGCAATGAATTCTCCGGCAACCAGACCAAAAACAGCACAGGAAATGGATGGAGACTGTCCATTTTTGGAAAGAATGATACAGACCAGGCAAACAGTTCCGATTCGAAAGAGCTGCTCCATCAGTTGGGAGATGGCAGGAACGCCTGTTTTCTGCAGACCGAAAAAATACCCACAGACACATCCGTGAATGGAAGCGAAGGGTAATGCATAGGAAAGCAGGAGTAAAAGGGGTTGACAGCGAGGTTCTCTTAAAAGATAAACAGCAATTTGCGAGGAAAAGATCTGGAGAAGAATCAGAAGACAGAGAGAACACAGAAGAGACAGACCGAGGGCGAGCAGGAAAAAGTGTTGTCCTTCTTTTTCTTTCTTTTCAGAACATTTTCTGGAAATGGTGCGGGAAAGGGCAGTTTCGATTCCTGCACAGCAACCAGCGATACAGAGGGCAAAGATGGGAAAAATCAACTGATAAAGCCCGATGGCTTCTTCTGAGAATGTATGGCTTAAAAAGATCCGGTAGAAAAATCCCATCAGTCGGGAGAGAAATCCTACAGCCGTCAGAAGGAGGGCTCCACGTACTAATTTGTTTTTATAAGACATAAGACACCTGACAAAACGGATTTTTACAATATATTCTGAGGTTATCCTTGACAGAACCGCTTTTGAGTGTTATTGTCATGTATGAAATCCCAGTATTTTACTAGGGATTTTCAAAAGAAAGATATTTTATATAAAATTAAAAACACAGAAAGAAGGGATTTCTGTAAATGAAGCTTTCGACAAAAGGGAGATACGGACTGCGTGCGCTGATTGATCTGGCGCTTTACAGTGAGACAGAACCGGTCTCTATCAATACCATTGCGGAAAGGCAGGGATTGTCGGAACGATATCTGGAGCAGTTGATGGCGCTGTTGAAGAAGAACGGAATTGTAAAAAGCATCCGTGGAGCTTCGGGAGGATATTCCCTGGCGAAGCCTGCGTCCGAAATATCGGTCGGTGATATTTTGAGAGCACTGGAAGGTAATCTGGAGCCGGTGGATTGCGGAGGATTGAATCCGGAGGAAGGGTGTTCTGCTTCCGGAACCTGCGTAACCAAGTATGTCTGGCAGCGGATTAATGAAAGCATTACCAATACAGTGGATGAGATCATGTTGGATCAGATTCTGGCAGAGAGTCGTAAGATGCCGGAGCAACCATCCGGTTCAGGACGTAACTGTAAGGGATAACTACAAAAAAGATTGTGACAGATAAAAATTCGATACAGACTGTAACAAAAAGTCCGTAAACATTGAATTTGCGAGGAAAGAATTGCAATAAAGTTAAGACAATCACAAAGAATTAAAGGCAATCACAGACAAATAGAAGAAATAAGGAGATACAAGACATGGAAAAGAAATTAATTTATCTTGACAATGCGGCAACGACAAGAACTGCACCGGAAGTAGTAGAAGAGATGCTGCCATATTTTACAGAACGTTTTGGAAATCCGTCCAGTATATATGGATTTGCAGCAGCAAATAAAGAGGAGATCACGAAACGCCGTGAGATCATTGCAGGTGTTCTGGGAGCAAAAACAGATGAAATTTATTTTACAGCCGGTGGATCAGAATCTGACAACTGGGCGCTGAAAGCAACCGCTGAAGCATATGGAAAAAACGGTGGACATATCATTACCAGCAAGATTGAGCATCATGCCATCCTTCATACCTGTGAATATCTGGAAAAGGTAAGAGGTTATGAAGTGACATATCTGGATGTAGATGAAAATGGAAATGTTTCACCGGAGGATGTGGAAGCTGCCATTCGTCCGGATACCGTGTTGATCAGCATTATGTTTGCAAACAATGAAATCGGAACGATCCAGCCGATTAAAGAAATCGGAGCAATTGCGAAGAAGCATAACATTTTATTCCATACAGATGCGGTTCAGGCATTCGGCCAGGTTCCGATCAATGTGGATGAGATGGGAATTGATATGTTAAGTGCCAGCGGACATAAATTAAACGGTCCGAAGGGGATCGGATTCCTTTACATTCGAAAAGGCGTGAAGATTCGTTCCTTTGTACACGGCGGAGCACAGGAAAGAAAACGTCGTGCAGGTACAGAAAATGTGCCGGGAATCATCGGACTTGGAAAGGCTGCGGAGCTTGCGGCAGCTTCGATGGAAGACCGTATGAAACGTGAATCAGAACTGAGAGATTACATGATTCAGAGAATTTCTGCAGAGATCCCGTATTGCAGACTGAACGGAGATCCGGTCAAACGTCTTCCGAACAATGTAAACTTCAGCTTCCAGTTTGTAGAAGGCGAATCCCTTCTGATCATGCTTGATATGAAAGGAATCTGCGCATCCAGCGGATCTGCATGTACATCAGGTTCTCTGGATCCGTCCCATGTACTTCTGGCAATCGGACTGCCTCACGAAATCGCACACGGCTCCTTGCGTATGACTCTGGGAGCTGATACCACAAAAGAAGATGTGGATTATGTAGTGGACTGCCTGAAAGACATTGTACAGAACTTAAGAAACATGTCTCCATTATATGAGGATTTCGTAAAGAAACAGGCAAAAGAAAAATAAAACCGGAAGAAATCTCTGAGAATCAAAAGACAGATTAGATAAAAGATAACAGAACATTTTAGGAGGAATTGCAGTATGTATACAGAGAAAGTAATGGATCATTTTCAGCATCCGAGAAATGTAGGCGAAATTGAGAACGCCAGTGGCGTAGGAACCGTAGGAAATGCAAAATGCGGAGATATCATGAGAATTTATCTGGACATCGATGAGAATCAGGTGATCCAAGATGTGAAATTTAAGACATTCGGCTGTGGAGCAGCAGTAGCAACCAGCAGTATGGCGACCGAAATGGTAAAAGGAAAAACTATTTACGAGGCGCTGGAAGTAACCAACAAAGCTGTAATGGAAGCACTGGACGGTCTTCCGCCGGTAAAAGTACACTGTTCTCTTCTGGCAGAGGAAGCAATCCATGCTGCACTCTGGGATTATGCAGAGAAACACGGAATTAAGATCGAAGGTCTTCAGAAACCGAAGAATGACATCAGTGAAGGCGAAGAGGAAGAAGATTACTAAAATGGATCAGAAAACAGTTGTGGTTGGAATGTCGGGTGGCGTGGATTCGTCGGTGGCCGCATATCTTCTGAAAGAACAGGGATATCGCGTGATCGGTGTGACGATGCAGATCTGGCAGGATGAGGAACAGGCGGCGATGGAAGAAAATGGCGGTTGCTGCGGACTGAGTGCCGTGGATGATGCCAGACGGGTTGCGGCCAGACTTGAGATTCCTTATTATGTCATGAACTTTAAAAGAGAGTTCAAAGAGCAGGTCATCGACTATTTCGTGGAAGAATATGCGGCAGGGAGAACCCCGAATCCCTGTATCGCATGTAACCGTTATGTAAAATGGGAATCCATGATGCAAAGAGCACTGGAAATCGGGGCTGATTATATCGCAACCGGACATTATGCCAGAATTGTCCGTCTTCCGAACGGCCGATATACTCTGAAAAAATCTGCAACGCAGAAAAAGGATCAGACCTATGCGCTTTATAATCTGACCCAGGATCAGTTGAAAAGAACACTGATGCCGGTGGGAGAGTACGAAAAGGATCAGATCCGGAAGATTGCGGAAGATATCGGGCTTCTGGTAGCAAACAAACCAGACAGTCAGGACATCTGCTTTGTCCCGGACGGAGACTACGCAGGATATTTGGAAAATGAGGCGGGACTTCCGGTAAATCCGGGTAATTTTGTGGACAGATCCGGGAAGATCCTGGGACAGCACAAAGGAATCGTTCATTATACAGTAGGACAGCGGAAAGGACTGGGACTGTCTTTGGGCCATCCGGCGTTTGTTCTGGAAATCAGACCGGAAACAAATGAAGTGGTGATCGGGACAAAAGAGGAATCCATGCAGACGGTTGTAAAGGCGAATCATGTGAATTGGATGTCGGTGGAAAAACTGGAACATCCAATGCGTGTATTTGCCAAGATCCGATATAACCACCGGGGGGCATGGTGCGAAGTCAGTCAGACTGGTGAAGATGAAATCACCTGTGTGTTCGAAGAACCGCAAGGGGCACCTGCGCCGGGACAGGCATTGGTTCTGTATGATGGAGAGTATGTATTAGGAGGAGGAACAATCCTGTGATTACTTCGGACTATCATATGCATACGACGTTTTCCGATGATGGAAAAGGAACTCCGGAAGAGATGGCGGAGGCGGCACTTCGGAAAGAACTGCAAGCCATCTGTATTACAGATCATGAGGATTACGGTCAGACGGGCAAAGAAGTCATGGTTCTTACGGATTATGAAAAATATGTTCATACAATACAGGATGCCCGGGAAACCTACAAAGGAAGGCTGGAGATCAATCTGGGAATTGAAATCGGCCTGAAAGAAGATCTGGGACCTCATTACCGGGAGTTTATCGGAAAGTATCCTTTTGATTTTGTAATCGGTTCTCTTCATTATATTAATGGACTGGATCCGTATTATGGAGAAATCTTTGAAGAATATTCAGATGAAGAAGTCTATCGGATGACGTTTCGGGAAATGACAGAATGTGTCAGAAAGATCAAAGATTTTGATGTACTGGGACATCTGGATTATGTGGTACGATATGGGAAATATCAGGAAAAAGAATATTCTTATCAGAAATTTTCTGATGAGATCGACGAGCTTTTGCAGGCAGTAATCGAGACTGGTCGCGGAATTGAACTGAATACAGCCGGAATCAAATATGGACTGCCCTTTGCACATCCTCATCCGGATGTACTGAAAAGATACCGGGAACTGGGCGGCGAGATCATAACTGTAGGGTCAGATGCCCATCAGCCTAAACATGTAGGTTATGAGTTCGGACAGGCAGAAGAGATATTAGCGGCGTGTGGGTTTAAATATTACACAGAATTTAAGTCAAGAAAGCCTGTTTTTAAGCAAATACGTTGAAATAAAACAAAATGATAAATTTTTCTTGAATTTCTATTTCATATTTAATATAATAGTAACAGCGTTGATGAATCTTTAACAATGTTAAGGATTTACCAAATAAAACTGTGGCAACAGTTAAGATTTTAAACTTTAGGAGGAATTAATCATGGCAGTAAGAGTAGCGATCAATGGATTCGGACGTATTGGACGTCTGGCATTCAGACAGATGTTCGGAGCAGAAGGATATGAGGTTGTAGCAATCAACGACCTGACATCTCCTAAGATGCTTGCTCACTTATTAAAGTATGATTCTTCACAGGGAAAGTATGCACTTGCTGATACTGTATCTGCTGGAGAAGATTCTATCACAGTTGATGGAAAGACAATCAAGATTTATGCAGAAGCTGACGCAGCAAACCTTCCTTGGGGAGAGCTGAAAGTTGATGTTGTTCTGGAGTGTACAGGATTCTACACATCCAAAGCAAAAGCAGAAGCTCACATCAAAGCAGGAGCAAGAAAAGTTGTTATTTCTGCACCAGCTGGAAACGATCTGCCGACAATCGTATACAATGTAAACCACGAGACACTGAAACCGGAAGATACAGTTATTTCTGCAGCTTCCTGTACAACAAACTGTCTTGCACCGATGGCTAAGGCTCTGAATGATTATGCACCGATCAAATCCGGTATCATGTGCACAATCCACGCTTACACAGGAGATCAGATGACTCTTGATGGACCGCAGAGAAAAGGTGATCTGAGAAGATCTCGTGCAGCAGCAGTAAATATCGTTCCTAACAGCACAGGTGCTGCTAAAGCAATCGGTCTTGTTATTCCGGAACTGAACGGAAAACTGATCGGATCTGCTCAGCGTGTTCCTACTCCGACAGGATCCACAACAATCCTGACAGCAGTAGTTGAAGGTGAAGCAACAGTAGAAGGAATCAATGCAGCAATGAAGGCTGCTCAGACAGAGTCCTTCGGATATAACGAAGATGAAATCGTATCCAGCGATATCGTTGGTATCACATACGGTTCTCTGTTCGATTCTACTCAGACAATGGTTCTTCCGCTTGATAACGGAACAACAGAAGTTCAGGTAGTTTCCTGGTATGACAATGAGAACTCTTACACAAGCCAGATGGTAAGAACAATCAAATACTTCTCAGAACTGGCATAAGATTTGATAAGATGACTCAAAAGGGTCCGGTCTGTTATGGGCCGGACCTGTTTGTTTATTTTCTGGATGAAAAAGGAGAGATAACATGCTGAATAAGAAATCAGTAGATGATATTAATGTAAAAGGAAAGAAAGTCCTTGTAAGATGCGACTTTAATGTTCCGTTGATTGACGGAAAGATCACAGATGAGAACCGTCTGGTTGCAGCGCTGCCGACCATCAAGAAACTGGTAGCTGATGGTGGAAAGATCATTCTTTGTTCTCACCTTGGTAAGCCGAAGGGACAGCCGGTTCCGGAACTTTCACTGGCACCTGTGGCAGTCAGACTGTCTGAACTGCTTGGTCAGGAAGTAAAATTTGCTGCTGATCCGGAAGTTGTCGGACCAAACGCAAAAGCTGCAGTCGCAGAAATGAAAGACGGAGACATTATCCTTCTTGAAAATACACGTTACAGAGCAGAAGAAACCAAAAACGGTGAGGCATTCAGCAAAGAACTGGCTTCCCTGTGTGATGTATTTGTAAACGATGCATTTGGTACTGCTCACAGAGCACACTGCTCAAACGTAGGCGTTACAAAGTATGTAGATACCGCTGTTGTAGGATATCTGATGCAGAAAGAAATCGATTTCCTCGGAAACGCAGTTGAGAATCCGGAGAGACCGTTCGTTGCAATCCTTGGTGGAGCTAAGGTTTCCAGCAAGATTCCTGTTATCGAGAACCTGCTTGATAAAGTAGATACTCTGATTATCGGAGGAGGAATGTCTTATACATTCAGCAAGGCTCTGGGTGGAAATGTCGGAAAATCTCTTCTTGAAGAAGATTACTGCCAGTACGCTCTGGACATGCTGAAAAAAGCAGAAGATAAGGGAGTAAAACTGTTACTTCCGGTTGACAATGTGATCGCTGATGATTTCTCTAATGATGCAAATACACAGGTTGTAGGCCGTGGAGAAATTCCGGACGGATGGGAAGGTCTTGATATCGGACCGGAAACCGCAAAACTTTACGCAGCAGAAGTAAAGAATGCAAAGACCGTTGTATGGAACGGACCGATGGGATGTTTCGAGATGCCGAAATTTGCAGCAGGTACAGAAGCAGTTGCAAAAGCACTTGCTGAGACGGATGCGGTAACAATCATCGGTGGTGGAGATTCCGCAGCAGCAGTTAACCAGCTTGGATATGGAGACAAGATGACTCATATTTCCACAGGTGGTGGAGCTTCTCTGGAATTCCTGGAAGGAAAAGAACTGCCGGGTGTTGCAGCAGCAAACGATAAATAATAAGACAGGAGAGAAAATCATGGCAAGAAAGAAAATCATTGCAGGAAACTGGAAAATGAACAAGACTCCTTCAGAAGCAGTTGCCCTTGTAGAAGAGTTAAAACCGCTGGTAGCAAACGAAGAAGTTGACGTAGTATTCTGCGTACCGGCTATTGACATTATTCCGGTTGTTGAAGCTGCTAAGGGAACCAACATCCAGGTTGGAGCAGAAAATATGTACTTCGAAGAGAGTGGTGCATATACAGGAGAAATCTCACCGGCTATGCTGGTAGATGCAGGAGTAAAATATGTTGTTCTCGGACATTCTGAGAGAAGAGAATACTTCGGCGAGACCAATACAGATGTAAATAAAAAAGTGCTGAAAGCAATTGAACACGGGATTACACCAATCATGTGCTGTGGAGAGACTCTGGAGCAGAGAGAACAGGGTGTGACAATGGACTTCATCCGTCAGCAGGTTAAGGTTGGATATCAGGGAGTAACCGCAGATCAGGCAAAAGAGACTGTAATCGCTTACGAGCCAATCTGGGCAATCGGCACAGGAAAAACTGCTACAACTGAGCAGGCTCAGGAAGTTTGTGCAGGAATTCGCGCTTGTATCGCTGAGATTTATGATGAAGCAACAGCAGAAGCAATCCGTATTCAGTACGGTGGATCTGTAAATGCTGCAACAGCTCCGGAATTATTTGCTCAGGCTGATATCGATGGAGGTCTTGTAGGTGGAGCTTCCCTGAAAGCTGATTTCGGAAAGATCGTAAACTACAAGTAGTCATTTATAGAAGGTAAAAGATAAAAGGGGTTGTTGCATTTGCGATGACCTCTTTATATGTATGTGGAGGCATTTATGCGGTTATATTTTATCAGACACGGAGAAACAGACTGGAATGATCAGAAAAAACTGCAGGGATGGCATGATGTTCCTTTGAATGAGAAGGGGATCATTCTTGCAGAGCAGACTTATGAAAATAAACTGAAGGAAATTTCATTTGATCTTGTGATTACCAGTCCATTGAAGCGGACCATTGAAACAGCGCGTCTGGCAACCGGAGGAGCCGATATTCCATATATAATGGAGCCACGGATCATGGAAATTAACTGGGGAGAATGGGACGGATGGACCAGAGAACAGTTCCGGGAATCACATCAGGCTGCCAAATTTAATCTGTTTTATACAGATCCGTTTCAATATCCGGGAGCACCGGGAGGAGAGACGGTCAGACAGGTATGTGAACGGACAAAAGATTTTTTGCAGGAACTGATTGCAAATCCGGATTATCAGGAAAAGACCATTCTGATTTCCTCTCATGGCTGTGCGACAAGAGCAATTTTAAACAGTGTTTATGATGATCCTGCTGATTTCTGGCATGGAGGTGTGCCGGCAAACTGTGCGGTAAATATTGCAGAGGTAAAAGACGGAAAGTTCAGTTTGTTGAAGGAAGATCAGATTTATTATGATCCGGCACTGCTGATAAAGAATCAGTACGTTCCGATCGAGACAGACTGTTAAAGATAGAAAGTAAGGATGCACAGCGTAAAGTTGCTGAATTACGAAGTGTAAACGCAATACCATAAGGTTTTGATGAAAACTGAGTGAAAAATATAGGAGAGATGAGTTTATGAGCAAAAAAACAACAGTATTGATGATTTTAGACGGATATGGTCTGAGCGATTCCGTGAAGGGAAATGCCATTGCTCAGGCAAAGACACCGGTTATGGATAAGTTGATGGCAGAGTGTCCGTTTGTAAAAGGAAATGCAAGTGGACTTGCAGTAGGACTTCCGGATGGTCAGATGGGAAACTCTGAGGTTGGACATTTGAATATGGGAGCCGGACGTATTGTATACCAGGATCTGACAAAGATTACCAAATCCATTCAGGATGGAGATTTCTTTGAAAATAAGGCACTTCTTGATGCCTGTGCAAATGCAAAGAAGCATGACAGCGCGCTGCATATGTTTGGGCTGGTATCAGATGGCGGAGTACACAGCCACAATACCCACATTTACGGACTTCTGGAACTGGCAAAACGTCAGGGACTTGAGAAAGTTTATGTACATTGCTTCCTGGATGGTCGTGATACACCGCCGGAATCAGGAAAAGAATACGTGGAAGCTCTGGAAGCTGAGATGAAGAAGATCGGAGTCGGTGAGATTGCAACGGTTTCCGGACGCTATTATGCAATGGACCGTGACAATCGCTGGGATCGTGTGGAAAAAGCTTATCTGGCACTGACAAAAGGAGAAGGCGAGACAACAGAATCTGCACCGGCAGGGATTCAGGCTTCTTACGAGAATGGGGTAACAGACGAATTTGTACTTCCAACGGTTGTAACAAAAGACGGAGCACCGGTTGCAACAATTAAAGACGGAGATTCTGTGGTATTCTTTAACTTCCGCCCGGATCGAGCAAGAGAAATGACCAGAGTATTCTGTGCTGACGATTTTGACGGATTTGACAGAGGCGAGCGTGTAAAGACAGAATTTGTATGCTTTACCGAATATGATGTAACCATTCCGAACAAGAAAGTTGCATTTGTAAAGGAAGAGATTACCAATACATTTGGCGAGTATCTGGCAAAGAATCACATGACACAGGCAAGAATTGCCGAGACAGAAAAATACGCACACGTAACCTTCTTCTTCAACGGTGGAGTCGAAGAGCCGAACGAAGGTGAGACACGTATTCTGGTTAAATCACCAAAGGTTGCAACCTATGACCTGAAACCTGAGATGAGCGCTTATGAAGTCTGCGACAAACTGACAGGTGCGATTCGTTCCGGAGATTACGATGTGATCGTGATCAATTTTGCAAATCCGGATATGGTGGGTCATACCGGTGTGGAAGCAGCAGCAATTCAGGCAATTGAAGCAGTGGATGAATGTGTCGGAAAGGCAGTGGATGCTGTAAAAGAGGCAGACGGTGTGATGTTTATCTGTGCAGATCACGGAAATGCGGAGAAGCTGATTGATGAAGAGACAGGTGAGCCGTTTACCGCACATACAACGAATCCGGTTCCGTTTATCCTCTTTAATGCAGATCCGGCATATTCTTTAAGAGAAGGCGGATGCCTGGCAGATATCGCCCCAACCCTTCTTGAACTGATGGGTATGGAGCAGCCAAAAGAAATGTCAGGAACTTCTCTTCTGGTAAGAAAATAACAGAATCAACCAGAACGAATTAAGACAGAAGGTGTAATTCATGTATGATAAGCTGACAAGAAGCGATATTGAG
>NZ_BHGK01000004.1 GCF_003574295.1 Mediterraneibacter butyricigenes | reverse complement strand
TAAGAACCAAAATGAGAGCAGGATCCGGTATCTGGAGCGAATGATCCGTACCGCTCAGATTGTGGAAGATCATTCCGGTGCCGATGAAGTGGGACTGAATAATACGGTGAAGGTATTATTCGAAGATGACGATGAAATAGAGACTTATCGTCTGGTTACAACAGTGCGCGGAAGTTCCCTGGAAGGACGGATCAGTATTGATTCTCCAATCGGGAAAGCAATTTTGGGACATAAAGAAGGCGACCGTGTGTTCGTGAAGGTGAATGAGAATGTAGGATATTATGTGGTGATTAAAGAGATTTTGAAGACCACAGATGATTCTGAAGATAAGATTAGGAGTTTTTAGATGGCAGAGATCTTTTTGTTTGATCTGGACGGTACACTGACAGAGTCAGGAACCGGGATTGTAAATTCTGTGGCATATGCGCTGGAACATTTTAAGATACCGGTATCGGATGAAAAAAAGGAGTTGTACCGTTTTGTGGGGCCATCTCTAAAGGATGCGTTTTCAGGCTATTATGGATTTGATGAAAAACAGACGATGGAAGCCATCCGTGTCTATCGGGAATACTATACCAGACAAGGAATGTTTGAGAATCGTGTATATGATGGTGTGGAGGAGTTGCTTTCATCGTTAAAGGCGAATGGAAAGCGGTTGATGGTTGCAACTTCCAAGCCTGAGATTTATGCAAGACAGATTCTGGATTATTTTCACTTGTCATCTTATTTCGCTTTTATAGGTGGTAGTCTGATGTCCGAGACGAGGACAGACAAGACAGAAGTGATTCGATATGTGTTTGAGAGCACAGGAATTACAGATGTTTCCCGGGCGGTGATGGTGGGAGACCGTTCTCATGATATGATCGGTGCCAAAAATGCAGGAATCAAAAAAGTAGGAGTTCTGTATGGATATGGAACCAGAGCTGAGCTGGAAGAGGCTGAGGCAGATCTGCTGATTGAGACTCCGATGGACCTGATCCGGTATGCAGATACTTTATAAATGCGATCGAAAATGAATGGAAAACTGATAGAAATTAAAAGATTTTTTATCATGAAATTGTATTAAAAGACGTACAAAAAGCCCGTAAAATCAAGGATTTTGCGGACTTTTTGTATTTTTGAATGAACAATACTCGTTAAAAAATTAATTAATAGAATATCGGTTGAAAATTTCAAAAAACGTGATAAAGTAGTAATGGATTTGATGAATAATAGCGTTGAGGAGGAACATAGAATGAACAATATGAAAGGCTTCGGCGAAATGATTAAAAAGCTGAAGAAAAGCCCAAAGAAAATTGTATTTACAGAGGGATCTGATGAAAGAATCCTGGAAGCAGCATCCAGACTTCTGGCATCCAATTTCCTGACACCGATCCTGGTTGGGAATGAAGAAGAAGTGCTGAATGCAGCAGAGCAGTTCGGTTATAATATTCGTGGAGCTCAGATTATCGATCCGGAGAACTATGACCGCATGGATGAGATGGTTGAGATGTTCTGCGAACTGAGAAAGAGCAAAGGTGTGACACCGGAGCAGGCAAGAAAGACTCTGGCACAGGGCAATTATTTTGGAACGATGCTGGTAAAAATGGGTGTTGCTGATTCTCTGCTTGGAGGAGCTACATATTCTACAGCAGATACTGTACGTCCGGCATTACAGCTGATTAAGACAAAACCGGGCAGCACCATCGTATCATCCTGTTTTATTCTGGTTCGTCCGTCTGCAACAGGTGAGAACGAAGTACTGGCTATGGGTGACTGCGCCATCAATCTGAAACCGAATTCAGATGAGTTGGTTGAGATTGCAGGTGCAACTGCAGAGTGCGGTCGTGTATTTGGTATTGACCCGAAGGTTGCATTTTTAAGCTATTCTACGCTGGGATCCGGTAAAGGTGAAGACGTAGATAAGATGAGAGAAGCAACAGAAAAAGCAAAGGCAGCATTTCCGGATCTTCCGATTTCGGGAGAACTTCAGTTTGATGCAGCCGTATCTCCGAGAGTAGCCAGAACAAAATGCCCGGGAGACCCGGTAGCAGGTAGAGTAAATGTTTTCGTATTCCCTGACATCAATGCAGGAAATATTGGATATAAGATTGCACAGCGTCTTGGCAACTTCGATGCTTACGGACCGATTCTTCTTGGTCTGAATGCTCCGATTAACGACCTTTCCAGAGGATGTAACGCTGAGGAAGTTTATTCCATGGCAATCATTACAGCGGCATTAGTAGAAGATTAATTCTTATCCTATACCAGAAAAACCCCCGAACTTGACATGAAGTTCGGGGGTTTTTCAAGAAATAAAAAGCACCGCTGACAGGAAATGAAATCCTGCCAGCGGTGCTTTTGGCTTATTTAACTTCTTTCGAAAAAGGATTGCATAAGGGAACATCCGAATGAATTTATTCCTTCTACTTGTCGGCGTTTTTCAAATTCTTGTTTGCCGTGGAAAGCATCAGCTTGATGCGATTCAACTGGTTTACCTCACTGGCACCCGGATCGAAATCGATGGCTACGATATTGGAGTCTGGATAGCGTCTTCTAAGCTCTTTGATCACACCTTTACCGACTACGTGATTCGGAAGACACGCAAAAGGCTGTGTGCAGACAATATTTGGTGCGTCGTGATGGATCAGCTCCAGCATTTCTCCGGTCAGAAACCATCCTTCACCGGTCTGATTACCGATAGAGACAATCTCAGATGCCATATGTGCAAGATCTTCAATCACTGCAGGCGGATCAAAGTGTTTACTCTTTCTGAAAGCATCACTGGCGGGTTTACGGAACCATTCCAGAGCCTTAATTCCGAGATTTCCAAGGGTTGCCTTGGACTTTTTCATTCCAAGATGAGAAACCTTGAAATTCTGGTTGTAGAAGCAGTAGAGCAGGAAATCCAGAAGATCCGGAACGACTGCCTCTGCACCTTCAGATTCCAGAAGGTCTACCAGATGATTGTTGGCGGCCGGCAGGAATTTTACCAGAATCTCTCCGACTACACCGACACGTGGTTTCTTTATATCAAGTGTTTCAATCTGGTCGAAATCAGAGATAATATCCTGACACATTTTTTTGAAGCGTCTTCTGGACGGATAACCTTCTGATACAAATTTCTTGCAGATCTCAGCCCATTTCCTGTGAACTGCATCGGTTGTTCCCGGGACAGCTTCGTAAGGACGCATCCGATAGACGCATTTCATGAAGATATCTCCGAAGACTGCTGCATAGAGTCCGCGCAGCAGAAGGGCAGGAGTAATCTTGAATCCAGGATTGCCCTCCAGTCCGCTTAAGTTGATGGAGATAACCGGAATATGCGCATATCCGGCCTTTTTCAAAGCCCGTCGGATAAAGCCGATATAGTTGGAAGCACGACAACCACCACCGGTCTGGCTGATGATCACAGCAAGGTGATCGGTATCATATTCACCGGACAGGATGGCATCCATAATTTGACCGACAACGATCAGAGATGGGTAACATGCGTCATTGTTTACGTATTTCAGCCCCATATCAACAGCCTGTTTATTGTCGTTGGGCAATACACGGATCTTATAGCCTGCTGCCCGGAATGCCGGCTCCAGCAGTTCAAAATGGATCGGTGACATCTGCGGACAGAGAATGGTATAATCTTTCCGCATTTCTTTGGTAAAGGCCACTTTTTCGATAGAAGAAGGACGAATGGTTCTTTCTTCTTTTTTCTGTTCCCGTACGCGGATCGCAGCCAACAGAGAACGGACACGGATACGGGCAGCTCCCAGGTTGTTGACTTCATCGATCTTTAAGGTGGTATAGATCTTGTCGGAGTTGGTGAGAATCTCAGCTACCTGATCTGTGGTAACGGCATCCAGTCCGCAACCGAAAGAGTTCAACTGGATCAGATCCAGATTCTCCGTGGTTTTCACATAGTTTGCAGCCGCATACAACCGAGAATGATACATCCACTGGTCCATGACATTCAGAGGCCGTTCTACCTGATGCAGATGAGAGACGGAGTCCTCGGTCAGTACTGCAATATTATAGGAAGTGATCAGTTCCGGAAGTCCGTGGTTTACCTCCGGGTCAATATGATACGGACGTCCGGCCAGAACAATCCCGCGATTACCGGTTTCATCTAAGAAACGAATGGTCTCTTCGCCTTTTCTACGCATATCTTCCCGGCAGGAAGCTAATTCTTCCCAGGCTGCAGATACCGCAGCATCTACTTCCTTTCGACTGATGGAGAATTTTTCTCCAAGTTCGTCAAACAGTCGATAAGAAATGGTTTCCTTGCTCTGAAGAGAAAGGAAAGGATGGATAAAATCCACTTCGCCGTTGACAATCGGATCCATATTGTTCTTAATATTTTCCGGATAGGAAGTAACGATCGGGCAGTTATAATGATTATTTGCCTCCGGGAATTCCTGGCGTTCGTATGGAATGGACGGATAGAAAATATGGGAAATTCCCTGATCAATCAGCCATTGCACATGTCCGTGTGCCAACTTTGCCGGATAACATTCGGACTCACTTGGAATGGATTCGATTCCGAGTTCATATATTTTTCTGGTAGAAGAAGGAGAGAGTACCACTGAGAATCCCAGCTTCGTAAAGAAGGTGTACCAGAACGGATAATTCTCATACATATTCAGGACACGCGGAATGCCGATCTCTCCGCGGGCAGCCTCTTCTTTTGACAATGGTTTATAATCAAAATACCGATGCAGTTTATAGTCAAACAGATTCGGCATCTGATTCTTTGATTTTGCTTTGCCAAGACCTCTTTCGCAGCGGTTTCCGGTGATAAATCTGCGACCACCGCTGAAATGGTTGATCGTCAGACGACAGTTGTTGGTGCAACCCTGACATTTGGTCATGGTCGTTGAATATTCTAAAGCTTCGATCTGGTCGATCGGAAGCATGGTTGTTCCTTCACAGTCCTGATAACGCTCTCTGGCAATCAGGGCTGCACCGAAGGCTCCCATGATTCCGGCAATATCCGGTCTGATAGCCTGACAGTTTGCAATCTTTTCAAAACTGCGTAAAACAGCATTGTTGTAGAAAGTTCCACCCTGAACAACAATATGTTTTCCGAGTTCAGAAGCGTCAGAAACCTTAATTACTTTAAACAGGGCGTTCTTAATGACAGAATAGGCCAGTCCAGCAGAGATATCTGCAACAGAAGCTCCTTCTTTCTGGGCCTGTTTTACTTTGGAGTTCATAAATACGGTGCACCTGGTTCCGAGGTCAATCGGGTTCTTTGCATATAAAGCCTCATGAGCAAAATCTTCTACCGTATAGTTCAGTGATTTCGCGAAGGTTTCGATGAACGAACCACAACCGGAAGAACAGGCCTCATTGAGCTGTACACTGTCAACGGTTTGATTCTTGATCTTAATACATTTCATATCCTGACCGCCAATATCCAGGATACAGTCTACATCCGGTTCAAAGAAGGATGCCGCGTAATAATGAGATACGGTTTCCACTTCCCCTTCATCCAGAAGTAGAGCAGCCTTGATCAGAGCCTCACCGTAACCGGTGGAACAGGAGTGGACGATCTCTACACCTTCCGGTAATTTGCTGTAAATATCTTTGATCGCGGAGATGGTTGTACCGAGCGGATCTCCGTCATTTCCATGGTAGAAAGAATAAAGCAGAGTTCCGTCTTCACCGACCAGAGCGGCCTTTGTGGTAGTGGATCCGGCATCAATTCCAAGGAAGGCTTTTCCTTTATATGTAGCAAGATCTTTGACCGGTACCTGATGTGCATCATGTCGGGTCTTAAACTCCTGGAATTCTTCTTCTGTAGCAAATAAAGGTTCCATACGGTCTACTTCAAATTCCATCTTGATCTTTCCTGCAAGCCGTTGCTGCATTTCCTGAAGAGAAATATCCAGGTTCCCTTCAGAATTCAAGGCAGAACCGATGGCTGCAAACAGATGGGAATGATTCGGAGCGATGGTATGTTCTTCATCCAGCTTTAAAGTGCGGATAAAAGCCTGTTTCAATTCAGATAAAAAGTGGAGTGGTCCACCTAAGAAAGCAACATGGCCGCGGATCGGTTTTCCGCAGGCAAGTCCACTGATTGTCTGGTTGACAACTGCCTGAAAAATGGAGGCCGCCAAGTCTTCTTTGGTGGCACCTTCATTGATCAGTGGCTGGATATCGGATTTGGCAAAAACTCCGCAGCGAGCTGCAATAGAGTACAGCGCCTTATAATTTTTGGCATATTCATTTAATCCTGACGCGTCTGTCTGTAAAAGAGAAGCCATCTGATCAATAAAAGATCCGGTTCCTCCGGCGCAGACACCATTCATACGCTGTTCAATGTTTCCGCCCTCAAAATAGATGATCTTTGCATCTTCTCCGCCTAATTCGATGGCAACATCAGTCTGGGGAGCATAATCCTGTAATGCGGTAGAAACTGCGATCACTTCCTGGACAAAAGGTACTCCAAGATGTTTGGCAAGTGTCAGACCGCCGCTTCCGGTAATGACGGGGGAAGCGTGGATCGGGCCGAGTTTGTATACAGCACGTCCGAGCAGATCCGAGAGCGTTTCCTGGATATTTGCAAAATGCCGCTCATAATCTGAAAACAGGACTTCTTTGTCAGAATCAAGAACTGCGATTTTTACAGTGGTGGAACCGATGTCGATTCCAAGTGTGTATGTATCGTTTCTACTCATTTGTTTACCTCGTTTTAATCATTTCTTCATAAAATCTGTATCTGTTATTTCTTATTATTATGTATGTGTTCAAAATGAACAGACTACATTATACGACAAAGATTCGAAAAAGACAACGAAAAAGTGTGAAACCGTAGTTTGGATTTTGCTAAAAAATCAGAGAACATTCAAAAACAGGAAGAATAAAGGTTGCGCGTAAAAAAACGGATGAGAAAATGGTGTTTGTTGACAAAAGGGAAAGGGGAGGATAAAATAAAGGATATAATTTTTTCAGAAGAATAAAAGGAGACGTTTACGTGGACTGGATATCAAAATTAGAACGCAAATTTGGAAGGTATGCTATTACGAACCTCACTTTATTGTTTATAGGCAGCAACGCACTGGGGTATCTGCTGATGTATACGGCTCCGGCGCTTTTGGCTTATCTGACCTTGGAACCGGGGCTGATCTTAAGAGGACAGGTTTGGAGACTGATTACCTGGATTGTGATTCCTTCCGGAGGAAATGTCCTGGCAGTGATTATTATGCTGTTCTTTTATTATTCTATCGGAACTTCTATGGAACGGACCTGGGGAACTTTTCGGTATAATCTTTACCTGTTTTCGGGAATCCTTTTCACGGTGATCGGAGCTTTTATCCTGTATTTTATCTTTGGAGGCGGTTACGGCTATGGCTGGTATTTCAGCAGCTATTATCTTTGCCTGTCTATTTTTCTGGCATTTGCGGCCAGCTATCCGGATATGGAGGTGCTTCTGTATTTCGTGATCCCTCTGAAGGTCAAATGGCTTGCATGGCTGGATGTTGCTTATCTGGCGTATGATATGATACGGGGTGGATTTGCCACAAGAGTTGTGATCATTGCATCTCTCTTAAACTTTGTACTGTTTTATTTCTCAACCAAAAATCTGAAGCCTTATTCTCCGAAAGAGCGGGTTCGTAAGGCGAAATATAAACAGAAAATGCGACCGACCAATCATTATGCAAACGGAGCGAAGCACAAATGTGCAGTCTGCTCCAGAACAGAATTGGATGATCCTTCTTTAGAATTTCGGTATTGTTCCAAATGTAATGGGAATTATGAGTATTGTCAGGATCATCTGTTTACACATGTCCATATTAAATAAGGAAGGGAGTTACTCAATATGAAAAAAACGAAAATCATCTGTACGATGGGACCCAATACAAATGACAGAAATATTATGAAAGCGCTGATAGAAAATGGAATGAATGTGGCGAGATTTAATTTTTCTCACGGCAGTCATGAGGAGCAGAAAGGCCGGATGGATCTGTTGAAAGAGCTTCGGGAAGAGGCAAAGAAACCAATTGCAATCCTCTTAGACACCAAGGGACCTGAGATCCGTACCGGTATCTTAAAAGACCATAAAAAGGTTGTTCTGACTGAGGGACAGGAATTTACACTGACCACAGAAGAAATCATTGGAGACGCAGAAAAAGTGTCCATTACCTATAATGGCCTTCCGCAAGATGTAAAGGAAGGTTCCGTGATCCTGATCGATGACGGATTGATTGAACTGAAAGTAGAAAAAACAAATGAGACAGAGATTGTCTGTTCTGTGGTAAACGGTGGAGAACTGGGAGAACGAAAGGGAATTAATGTACCGAATGTACCGATCCGTCTTCCTGCCATCACAGAGAAAGATAAAGCAGATATCCGTTTTGGAGTGGAGCAGGACATTGATTTTATCGCGGCATCTTTTGTAAGAAATGCAGAATGTATTCTGGAGATCCGTGCATTTTTAAAATCGTTGGATGCTCCGTATATTCCGATCATTGCTAAAATTGAAAACCGGGAAGGAATCCAGAATCTGGATGAAATTATCCGGGCCGCAGACGGAATTATGGTAGCCAGAGGTGATTTGGGAGTAGAAATCCTGGCAGAAGAGGTTCCATATCTCCAGAAAGTTATGATCCAAAAATGTAAAGATAATTTCAAAACAGTCATTACAGCGACGCAAATGTTGGATTCTATGATCCGCAACCCGCGTCCGACCAGAGCAGAGGTTACGGATGTGGCAAATGCGGTTTACGATGGAACGGATGCAGTGATGCTTTCTGGAGAAACGGCTCAGGGTAAATATCCGGTGGAAGCTCTCCAGATGATGGCTCATATCGTAGAGACAACAGAACAGCATCTGGATTATGAACTGATCCTGCAGAAATCAGGGGATCATCTGAGAGCAGGAATTTCCGGTGCAATCGGCTATTCCTCCGTATTGGCGGCAGCGAATCTGAATGCAAAATGTATTATTACACCAACGGTATCCGGAGCAACCGCACGCGTGGTATCTAATCTAAAGCCACAGCAGAAGATCCTTGGAGTTACGCCAAATGAGAGAACCTACCGCAGAATGTCAATTTACTGGGGTGTGATTCCGATGAAATCATTTGAAGTATCCAGTACAGAAGCAATTTGCAGCGGTGCCATTGAACTGGCACAGGCAAAACAGATGGTAGAATCCGGGGACATTGTAGTCCTGACTGCCGGATTGCCGTCACTTAATATTGAATCACCTCGTGGAGGGGTAAGCAACATGATGAGGATCGCGACGGTAGATTAAGCCGAAGGGATCAAGGAAGGAGAACATACGCAGCATGAAAAAAGTACCATTTGTAACAAAAGAACAACTTGATGAAATTGTAAAGAAATATCCGACTCCGTTCCATCTGTATGATGAAAAGGGAATTCGCAAAAATGTGAAGGCCTTAAAAGAAGCCTTTTCCTGGAATCCGGGATATAAAGAGTATTTTGCGGTAAAGGCAACTCCAAATCCGTTTCTGATCCAAATTTTAAGAGAATACGGATGCGGATATGACTGTTCCTCTTATACAGAGCTTATGCTTTCTGACGCAGTGGGAGCTGAGGCAGGAGATATTATGTTCTCTTCCAACGATACACCGGCAGAAGATTTTGTACTCGCAGACAAATTAGGTGCGATCATCAACCTGGATGATATTACCCATATTGAGTTCCTGGAACGTGCGATCGGTCATATTCCGGAGACCATCAGCTGCCGTTACAATCCGGGTGGACTGTTTAAGATCAGTAATGACATTATGGACAATCCGGGAGATGCAAAGTACGGAATGACCACTGAGCAGATGACAGAAGCCTTTAAGACACTGAAAGCAAAAGGAGCAAAAGAATTCGGAATCCATGCATTCCTTGCAAGTAATACCGTAACCAATGATTATTATCCGATGCTGGCAAAGGTACTCTTTGAGGAAGCTGTAAAATTAAAAGAAGAGACCGGAGCGCATATCAAATTTATCAATCTGTCCGGAGGAATCGGAATTCCGTATACACCGGATCAAGAGCCAAATGATATTTTCGCAATCGGAGAAGGTGTTCGTAAGGTTTATGAAGAAGTTCTGGTTCCAGCCGGAATGGGAGATGTGGCAATCTATACAGAGCTGGGAAGATATATGCTTGGTCCATACGGACTTCTGGTAACTCGTGCTATTCATGAAAAACATACTCATAAAGAATATATCGGTGTAGATGCCTGCGCAGCAAATCTGATGCGTCCTGCAATCTATGGAGCCTATCATCACATTACGGTGATGGGAAAAGAAGACCAGCCATGTGATCATAAATACGACATTACCGGATCTCTGTGCGAAAATAACGATAAGTTTGCCATTGACCGTATGCTTCCGAAGATCGACATCGGGGATCTGCTGGTGATCCATGATGCCGGTGCGCATGGATTTTCCATGGGATATAACTACAACGGAAAACTTCGTTCCGCAGAGGTACTTCTGAAAGAGGACGGAAGTACACAACTGATTCGCCGTGCTGAGACACCAAATGACTATTTCGCGACTTTTGACTGCTTTGAAATCGGAAAGAAATTGTTGAAATAAGGTTTCTTTTTAGACAGAATTATGAGATAATACAAGTAGTAATTCTATAAGAAAACCATGAGGGAGGAAAACAAATGAAGAAAAAAATTGCGGGAATTCTTGCTCTTACACTTGCTTTCGCAACATTACTTGGTGGCTGCGGTTCCAAGATGACGGCTGACGATGCGAAGTCTTACGCGCAGGCTTGTCTGGATGCAAGTTACAAGGGTGAATTCGATGAGTATCTGTCACAGACAGACAGTACGAAAGAAGAAGCACAGGAGATGTATGACAACGGTATCGACCTGACCATGGAAGCAAGTGATATCGAGAACTCCGGCGTATCCCAGGAACTGCAGGATAAATACAGACAGATGTTTATTGATCTGTATAAGAATGCAGATTATACTCTGGACAATGCAAAAGAAGACGGAGAAGATGGATTTACTGTAGATGTAACCGTAAAGCCGTTCCTGATTTTTGAAGGACTGGATGATGAATTGAACGCAAAGCTGGAAGAGATTGCAGCCAATATGACAGAAGTTCCGTCTGACGAAGAAATCAATGAGATGGTATATCAGGCAATGTACGATATTATCTCTCCGAAGCTTTCCAATATGGAATACGGAGATCCGGTTACGGTAACGATCCATGTAGTACCGGATGATGACGGAGTTTACTATGTGCCGGATGATGATTATGAAGCAGTAGAAAACGCATTGCTTCCGGAGTAAACATTTGAATGACAGATTCAGGATGTTTGCCTGAATTATTGGAAAAAAATTAAGACTGCCGTTTCATAAATGGATGTTGAATCCCTATGAAACGGCAGCCTTTTTCGTTAAAGAGTGGTTTCTTTGATAGTTAAGAGTGGCCTCTCTGATATTTTTTAAAGTAATCGATCATAAAGTCGCGGAATTGTTCGCTGGCCTTACTTAAGTGGCTGTCCTTTTTCCATTTTAAAAACAGATAACGATAAGAAGCAAAGTCAGAAATCTTAATCTGACGGATATCGTCGGTTTGCAGGTTCCAGGTGACAGATGGAAGAAACGCCACGCCGAATCCAAGATGGATAAATTTACGCAGGGTAGACGGATTATCTGTTTCCATTACAAAATTCGGAGAAAATCCAACAGCATTGCAGTAGTGGTCGATGATGGTGGAGAGCCCCAGTCCCTTTTGCAGACCGATAAATGGAGTATCCTCCAGTTCAAACAGAGAAATCTGCCCCCGGGATGCCAGCGGATGGTCCTTCGGGATTGCAAGAAGAATTTCTTCTTTTAAGATACATTTGATATTGGAATCATATAAAAATTCTCCGGATGAAAAAATCTGGAGGTCATAGTCTGATTCCTTTGCGGCGGAAGTAGACTGACGCAGGGAAAAGATGATATCAGGATACTTCTCGCGAAATTTTATCAAAATATCAGGAAGCAGATAAGAGGCTGCCAGGGTAGAAAGAACGATCGTATTTTTCTCCTGTTGATTTAATTTATCAATTTCCATATGTGCATTTTCCAGATCCTGAAAGATCCGATTGGTATACTTCAGCAGGATCTTTCCATTTTCGTTGAGTTGAACCCGCTTTCCGGAACGGTCAAAGAGCGGTACTTTGAATTCTTCCTCCAGCAGATGAATGGTTTTACTTAAGGCGGGCTGCGAAATATACAGTTGTTCCGCGGCTCTTGTAATGTGATTCAAAGTAGCGGCGGTTTGGAATTGTTTTAACCATGAAAGTTCCATAAATCCTCCTTTCAAAATCATATATAACTAAAAAGATATAAATATATATATTATTATATATTGGAAATAATAAGAATTCAAGTCTATAATAAGCCACGTAAAAAAAAAGAGAAAATTATAAGAGAGTTTTGAAGAAAAAGGAGAGATTGTTATGAGTAGCAGAGTAGCAACAGCAGATATGTTCAGAGGACGCGACGTTGTACGTTTTATGGAAAAATATGAGAAGAGTGAGAAAACCCTTACATGGAGTACCCGTTTTGCAAACTGGTATAACGACAGATTAAAAATGCTTTATTCTGATATTTCCAGATACTAATCTGAAATAATATATGCCCCATATCCAGGAGGATGTATACGAAACGATATGCGTCCTCTTTTTTATTTTAAAAGGTTGCCTATACTGTCATAAAATTATCTTGACAGAATAGAAGGGATTGGGTATAATATCAATGTTCGGTATTTACCGAAACTGCTGAGCGGATGTGGCGGAATGGCAGACGCACAAGACTCAAAATCTTGCGGGGGTGACCTCGTGTGGGTTCAAGTCCCACCATCCGCAGTTTGAAAAGAAAGTCTGAGAATTTATGGTTCTCGGACTTTTCTTGTTATACGGTATATGAAGCGTTAAGATTATGTATGATCCAGGCAATTACATATAATTTTAATTCCGAGAGATGCCAGGTAGCGTTTTATACGAGTTTTATTATCCGGAAAAGTACGGATGATGCAACAAAATGTTTTATGACTATATGATAAGGAGACGAGGAAGATGTTATTTGTATGTTATCCAAAATGTTCCACATGTAAAAAAGCAGAGAAATGGTTAAAAGATCAGGGAGTTTCCTTTGAACTCAGAGACATCAAAGAAAACAATCCCAATGCAGAAGAACTGAAAGCATGGCATGAAAAGAGCGGACTTCCGTTAAAACGGTTCTTTAATACCAGTGGGATGATTTACCGGCAGATGGAGTTGAAAGACAAGCTGGATACGATGAGCGAGGATGAACAGTATGATTTGCTGGCGACAGACGGTATGCTTGTGAAAAGACCATTAATGATTACGGAAGATAAGGTGTATGTGGGATTCCGTGAAAAGGAATGGCAGGAGTTGAAAATGGATTAAAATTTTAGGGTTGACAGTTCCGGGACTGCTGACTATAATAATAAACAAATAATTTATCAGACTAAACCGATGAAGCGGAGATAATAATAAATGTGCATTCACAGAGAGTCCGGGAGGCTGAGAACCGGATAAAACGCAGTTTATTAAATGGACCGCCGAGGGCGTGAGGGAAAGGAAGTTCTGATTAGAGAGACTTCCGAGTATAGCACGACGTGAGGGCATACGTAAGTTGCCGGAGATATGTTAGTATCTTGCAAAGTGCGTGAACTGTTTACCGTTTACGAATCAAGGTGGCACCGCGAATTGTTTGATCAATCCGTCCTTGACATTATCTTTGGATAATGTCAGGGACTTTTTTCATTATATGGCACTATGTGCCATATAATGAAAACTCTTCGCTGAGAATTATTTGGGAGAAGCATAGATGGAAGAACACATCAGGGAAAGGAGAGAATGATGAAGTATTATCCAACCTATGAAACGGTATGTAAATTTGCAGAGAATCCGGAATACAGGATTGTACCGGTCTGTACGGAAGTTTATTCGGATCTGTATACACCGATTGAACTGCTGTTGATCCTGAAAGCAGTCAGCAATCACTGTTACATGTTAGAAAGTGTAGAGGATTCTAAAAGATGGGGAAGATATAGCTTCCTAGGATTTGATCCGACGATGGAAATTACCTGTCGTAATCATCAGATGAAAATAAAAGATGCAGATAGAGAAGAATGTTTTGAGACGGCGCATCCGGGAGAAGTACTGAAAAAAATCATGAAGGATTATAAAAGTCCGAACTTAGATGAATTTCCTAGTTTTACCGGAGGATTAGTGGGATATTTTTCGTATGACTATATTAAATATGCGGAACCGGTCCTTCGATTAGATGCAAAAGACGAAAATCATTTTCAGGATATGGACCTGATGTTGTTTGATAAAGTTATTGCCATTGATCATTTTCGACAGAAAATCATTCTGATCCACAATATAAAACTTCAGGGGGATCTGGAGAAGTCTTATCAGGATTCCGTGGCAGAACTGGAGAAAATGAGAACCCTGATCCAGAATGGGAAAAAAGCAGAGATTGTTCCTTTAAAACTGAAGAGCGGGTTTACGCCACATTTCTCCCGGGAAGAATATTGCCGGATGGTGGAAACGGCGAAAGAACGGATCTATGAAGGAGACATTTTCCAGGTGGTTCTGGCGAATCGGATGGAAGCGGAGATGGAAGGAAGTATTTTAAATACCTATCGGGTGCTTCGGACGACAAATCCTTCCCCTTATATGTTTTATTTTTCCAGTGATGATATTGAGATTGCCGGGGCGTCACCGGAAACACTGGCAAAACTGGAAAACGGAACTCTATATACATTTCCTCTGGCCGGAACCAGAAAAAGAGGTGCGACAGAAGAAGAGGATCAGAAACTGGAGGAAGAACTTCTGAAGGATGAAAAGGAACTGGCAGAACACAATATGCTGGTAGATCTTGGAAGAAATGATATCGGAAAGATCAGTGAGATCGGAACCGTCGAAGTGGAAAAATATATGGAAATTCAGAAATTTTCCCATGTGATGCATATCGGATCTACGGTACACGGGAAAATTCGGGAAGGGAAGGATGCGGTAGATACCGTGGATGCGATCCTGCCGGCAGGAACTTTATCAGGAGCACCGAAGATCAAGGCATGTCAGATCATCAATGAGTTAGAGGATCTGAAACGTGGAATCTATGGTGGGGCCATCGGATATCTGGATTTCACCGGTAATCTGGACACCTGTATCGCCATTCGGATGGCATACGCGAAGAACGGAAAAGTATTTGTCTGCTCCGGTGCAGGTATTGTGGCAGACAGTATTCCGGAAAATGAATTCCAGGAATGCATCAACAAGGCAAAAGCAGTGACAGATGCTTTGCAGATTTCAGGAAAGGGGGAAGCATTATGATTTTACTGATTGATAATTACGACAGCTTTTCCTACAACCTGTATCAAGTGATCGGAGAGATCAGACCGGATCTGAAGGTAATCAGAAATGATGAGAAAACAATCGAGGAGATCCGCAAGTTAAAGCCGGATGCGATCGTGTTGTCACCGGGACCGGGAAGGCCGGAAGATGCGGGGATCTGTATTCCGGTGGTGAAGGAACTGGGTGCAGAAATTCCGATTCTGGGTGTGTGTCTGGGACATCAGTCCATTTGTGCAGCATATGGCGGTGAGATCACTTATGCAAAAAAACTTATGCACGGAAAAACTTCCGAGCTTGTGGTGGAGGAAGATAATAAACTGTTTCAGGGAATTGACCAGCCGATTCAGATCGGACGCTATCATTCGCTCGCGGCGAAAGAAGAAACATTGCCGGAAGAACTGAAAGTGACAGCCAGGACAGTAGATGGGGAGATTATGGCGGTGGAACACAGAACGAATCCGGTCTATGGCTTACAGTTCCATCCGGAATCCATTCTGACACCGGAAGGAAAAAAGATGCTGGAGAATTTTTTTAGGCAGATAGAGAAATAAAGTAAAGTAATAGAATCAGAAAGGCGGAAATGAAATGATCAAAGAAGCAATTATGAAGTTGGCAAAAAAAGAAAATCTTACATTTGAAGAAACAGAGCAGGTTATGAATGAGATCATGGGCGGAGAGGCAACCGGAGTCCAGATGAGTTCTTATCTGACCGCACTGAGTATGAAAGGGGAAACCATTGATGAAATCACAGGATCAGCGGCAGGTATGAGAAAACATTGTGTGAAACTGCTGCACGATATGGATGTGCTGGAAATCGTAGGAACTGGTGGAGACGGAGCGAACTCTTTTAACATTTCTACGACATCCTCTCTTGTAATCGCTGCAGGTGGTGTTCCGGTTGCAAAACACGGAAACCGTGCTGCATCCAGCAAATCAGGTGCGGCAGATGTGCTGGAAGCTCTGGGTGTGAATATTACGGTATCTCCGGAAAAGAGCGCGGCACTTTTAAAGGAAATCGGAATCTGCTTCTTATTTGCACAGAACTACCATGTGGCAATGCGTTATGTAGCACCGGTTCGAAAAGAACTGGGGATCCGGACGATTTTTAATATCCTTGGACCTCTGGCAAATCCGGCAGGTGCAAATATGCAGGTTATGGGTGTTTATGAGGAAGCACTGGTGGAGCCGCTTGCGAGAGTTCTGGCAAATCTGGGTGTAAAAAATGCCATGGTGGTTTATGGTCAGGATGGACTGGATGAAATTTCTATGGGTGCACCGACCAGTGTATGCGAAGTCAGAGATGGTCAGTTTTCTTCCTATGAGATCTGCCCGGAGGATTTTGGATTCGAGCGTTGTACAAAGGCGGATCTGGAAGGCGGTACTCCGAAGGAAAACGCGAAGATTACAAGACAGATTCTGGATGGCAGTGAACAGGGGGCAAAACGTAACGCTGTGCTCTTAAATGCGGGGGCAGGCCTGTATGTAGCGAAAAAGGCAGAAACCCTGAAAGAAGGAGTTGAACTCGCCAAAGAACTGATCGACAGTAAAAAAGCTTATGAAAAATTAGAAGACTTTATCCGCCGCTCCAATGAAGTATAAATGCCTGAAGCAGATAGATAAAACAGCGGAGGAAATGTGATGACAATTTTAGATGAGATTGCCGGAAAAACCAGAATACGGATTGCGGAACAGAAAAAGAAGCTGCCGTTGGAAGCAGTGAGAAAACAGGCGGAAGCATTGAGATCGGAGACAGGATTTCCGTTCGAACAGGCATTGGAAAAGTCAGGAGTCTCTTTTATCTGTGAGGTAAAGAAGGCTTCGCCTTCAAAAGGAGTGATCGCAGAAGAGTTTCCCTATCTTCAGATTGCAAAGGAGTATGAAGCGGCAGGAGCCGATGCACTTTCCGTTCTGACAGAACCCTTTTATTTTCAGGGAGAAAATGTATTTATTCAGGAAATCACCAAAGAAGTGAAAATTCCGGTGCTTCGAAAAGATTTTACGGTGGATGAGTATATGATCTATGAGGCGAAGATACTGGGGGCATCTGCCGTTCTGCTGATCTGTTCCATTCTGGAACAAGAACAGTTGAAAGCCTATCAGGATCTGGCCTGGGAACTGGGACTTTCTGCACTGGTGGAGGCCCATACGGAAGAAGAAATCCGAATGGCACTCTCGACAGGCGCCAGAGTGATCGGTGTCAATAACCGGGATCTGAAGACATTTCAGGTGGACATTAAGAACAGTATCCGGCTTAGAAAAATGGTTCCGCAGGATGTTCTGTATGTATCGGAGAGTGGAATCAAAACAGCGGAAGACATCCGGGCCTTACAGGAGAATCATACCAATGGCGTACTGATCGGAGAAACACTGATGCGCAGCCCGGATAAAAAGAAAATGCTGGATAAATTGAAAGAGATTGATTGAAGGGACAGAAAAATGGATTGCAAGATTAAGATCTGCGGACTGACTGAGGAACGGGAAATAGCCTGTGTGAATCGGTGGAAGCCGGATTATATAGGATTTATGTTCTTTCCGAAAAGTAAACGTTATATTTCATTTGAAAGAGCGAGAGAACTGGCAGAGCAGCTTTCGCCGGAGATTAAAAAAGTCGGAGTTTTTGTGAATGCAGATCTGAGGGAGATGACAGAAGCTTCGAAGATCCTGGACCTGATCCAGCTTCACGGACAGGAGTCGGAAGAAACCATAGAAATTCTGAAAGAGAAAACACATCTTCCGATCATCCGGGCGGTTTCTATGACGGAAGAGAAAGATCCGTTCCGATTCAATCATTCCGGGGCAGATTATCTGCTCTTAGACAGCGGAAAAGGCGGAACGGGAGAACTGTTCGACCACAGGAAAATCAAAGGCTTTGAAAAACCTTTCTTTCTGGCGGGCGGTCTGACTCCGGAAAACGCACGGGGTGCGGCAGAGAATGTCCGGCCTTATGGAATTGATTTGAGTAGCGGGCTTGAGACCAACGGGAAGAAAGATGAGAAAAAGATAGAAGAATTAATCAGGAGGATAAGAAAATGAAGGAGAACACAAAAGGACGCTACGGCGACTTCGGCGGACAGTATATTTCAGAGACATTAATGAATGAACTGATCCGTCTGGAAGAAGCTTATGAATTTTATAAGAAGGATCCTGAATTTCAGGCAGAGCTTCAGACGTTGTTAAATGAATACGCAGGCAGACCCTCTCTTTTGTATTATGCAGAGAAAATGACAAAAGACCTGGGCGGAGCAAAGATCTATCTGAAACGGGAAGACCTGAATCATACCGGTTCCCACAAGATCAATAACGTACTGGGACAGGTACTTCTTGCAAAACGTATGGGAAAGACCCGTGTAATTGCGGAAACGGGAGCAGGACAACACGGAGTGGCAACGGCAACGGCCGCTGCGTTGCTTGGAATGGAATGTGAGATCTTCATGGGAAAAGAAGATACGGACAGACAGGCGCTGAATGTATACAGAATGGAGCTTCTCGGGGCAAAGGTTCATGCGGTGACCAGTGGAACCCAGACGTTGAAAGATGCGGTAAATGAGACAATGAGAGAGTGGACAAACCGTGTATCAGATACCCATTATGTACTGGGATCTGTTATGGGTCCGCACCCGTTCCCGATGATCGTGCGTGATTTTCAGAGTGTGATCAGTAAAGAAGCGAGAGAACAGATTTTAAAGATTGAGGGAAAACTTCCCAAGGCAGTTCTGGCCTGTGTAGGCGGCGGAAGTAATGCAATGGGAATGTTTTATAATTTTATAGAAGACAAGGATGTGGTTTTGATCGGGTGTGAAGCGGCAGGAAAGGGAATCGATACAGATAAGCACGCAGCTACCATGGCGAAAGGACCCCTTGGAATCTTCCATGGAATGAAGTCTTATTTCTGTCAGGATGAATATGGACAGATCGCTCCGGTTTATTCAATTTCTGCCGGACTGGATTATCCGGGAATCGGACCGGAACACGCTTATCTGAGAGATTCCGGACGGGCACAGTATGTACCGATCACGGATGATGAAGCAGTGGATGCATTTGAATATCTGGCAAAGACAGAAGGCATCATCTGTGCGATCGAGAGCGCGCATGCTGTGGCACAGGTAAAGAAAATCGCAGGATCTATGTCAAAAGATGACAGCATTATCGTATGCCTTTCAGGACGTGGAGACAAAGACGTGGCAGCGATCGCAAGATACAGGGGGGTAGAAATTTATGAGTAAAATCGCAAACGCATTTAAAGATGGAAAAGCATTTATCGCATTTTTGACAGGGGGAGATCCGGCACCGGAAAAAACGGTGGAATATATTCTGACGATGGAGAAAGCCGGAGCGGATCTGATTGAGATCGGAATTCCTTTTTCAGATCCTACGGCGGAAGGCGTGGTGATTCAGGATGCAAATATCCGGGCACTTAAGGCGGGAACCACTACGGATAAGATTTTTGAGATCGTAAAAGAAGTACGGAAAACTTCTCAGATTCCGCTGGTCTTTCTGACCTATCTGAATCCGGTCTTTCATTATGGATATGAAGCATTTTTTAAAAAATGCAAAGAGTATCAGGTAGACGGACTGATCATTCCGGATCTGCCTTATGAAGAGAAACATGAGGTGACGGATGTGGCGGATCAGTATGGGGTGGATATCATTTCCATGATCGCTCCGACTTCGAAACAGAGGATCCAGATGATCGCTTCGGAGGCAAAAGGATTTATTTACATCGTATCTTCCATGGGTGTAACCGGAGTGAGAAGTGAGATCACCACCGATATTCCGGGAATCGTGGAAGCAATCCGTCAGGTCAGCGACGTGCCGGCAGCGGTGGGATTTGGAATCAGTACTCCTGCTCAGGCAGAAGAAATGGCAAAAGCATCTGACGGTGCCATCGTGGGAAGTGCGATCGTGAAGATCATTGCGGCAAAGAAAGATCAGGCAGCACCGGATCTGTATGACTATGTCAGATCCATGAAAGAAGCCGTACAGAAGGCAGACTGAGAAACAGTCTGAAAACAGAAGAAAAATCAGTCTGTGCAAAGGAGCAGTTTCCAAAACAAGCCTTTTAAACCGGGGCGAATTAGTGTATACTCAAGAATAGTGAATATGAGGATATACTGGAGGAAATTATGGCTGATAAAATTGTTTTGATAGATGGACACAGTATTTTAAACAGAGCGTTCTATGGAGTGCCGGATCTGACCAATTCAGAAGGACTCCATACGAACGCTGTTTATGGTTTTCTGAACATTATGTTTAAGATCCTGGAGGAGGAAACGCCGAAGTATCTGGTGGTAACTTTCGATGTCCATGCCCCTACTTTCAGACATAAGCTTTATGCAGAGTATAAGGGAACCAGAAAGCCAATGGCAGAAGAACTGCGGCAGCAGGTGCCGATGTTGAAGGAGATGCTAAAGGCCATGCGCATCGCGACTATAGAGTGTGCGGGGTTGGAGGCGGATGATCTTCTCGGAACACTGTCCTGCCGGTGTGAGGCGATGGGACTGGAAGTCTCTCTGATTTCCGGAGATCGGGATACATTGCAGCTCGCCACGGAACATGTCAAGATCCGGATTCCGAAGACGAAACAGGGGAAGACGGAAGTGGAAGATTATTATGCAGAAGATGTAAAGGAACACTATGGGGTCACACCGACAGAGTTCATTGATGTAAAAGCGCTGATGGGAGACACGGCAGATAATATTCCGGGAGTTCCGGGTGTGGGAGTGAAGACTGCCACCAAAATCATCCAACAGTATCAGAACATCGAAACTGCTTATGAACATGTGGAAGAACTGAAACCTCCGAGAGCCGGTAAGAATCTGAAAGAATTCTGGGAGCAGGCGAAACTAAGCAAGGTGTTGGCAACGATCGAAAAGGATGCGCAGATTTCCTTTGAGCTAGAAGACGCTCTTTATGAAGATCCTTATACAAAAGAGGCGTATGAATTATGTCAGAGGCTCCAGTTTAAGAATCTGTTATCCCGGTTTCAGGTGACAACAGAGAAGAAAGACATTGAGGGACTTTTCTGCAAACTTGAGACAGCTTCAGAGATTGAAACGCTTTTTGAAAAAGCGGCAAAAGAAGAGATCGTTGGAGTGTGTCTGTCCAGGGATGAGGAAGGGATCCTTCCGTTGTTTGCCGATCCTACCGGTTACGGGAAAGCAGCTGTGGCGATACAGGAGAAGGTGTATCTGTTCGGGGCTTCTCCGGAATTGCCGATGACAGAAATCCTGAAGAAGATCGGGTGGCTTTCTGGTCAGGTGAAAACCTTTGCCATGTTTGAATTAAAAGAGGCACTGTCGGTTCTGGAAATCCTGGACAGGGAAACATGTTTTGATAATAAGATTGCAGCCTATCTTCTGAATCCGCTGAAAAGTGATTATGATGAAAAAGATGTGGCAAGAGAATATCTGGATCTGTTGTTGGACGAGGGAATGGATCAGGAAAGAGCGGCCTTTTATGAGGCGTATATCGCAAGAGAATCCGTCGGAGTATTGCGTGAGAAATTAAAAGAAGAACAGATGGAAGATCTGTTTGAGAAGATAGAGATGCCACTGGTATTTACGTTGTATGAAATGGAGAAAAACGGCGTAAAGATCGCATCGGATGAATTACATGCCTATGGGCAGATGCTGGGAGAAAAAGAAAATGAACTGGAAGAATCCATCTATGAAATGGCAGGAGAGGTATTCAATATCAATTCTCCGAAGCAGTTGGGTGTCATTTTGTTCGAAAAGATGGAACTTCCGAATAAAAAGAAAACCAAAACCGGATATTCCACGGCAGCAGGAGTTCTGGAGAAACTGGCTCCGGATTATCCAATCGTGTCAAAGATTCTGGAATATCGGCAGGTAGCAAAGCTGAAATCCACCTATGCTGATGGATTGGCCAATTTTATACAGTCAGACGGACGGATCCACGGCAAATTTCATCAGACCGTGACAGCAACCGGCAGAATCAGCAGTTCCGATCCGAATCTTCAGAACATTCCGGTGAGGATGGAACTTGGACGCATGATCCGAAAAGTGTTTATTCCGGAAGAGGGCTACGTGTTTGTGGATGCGGATTATTCTCAGATTGAACTGAGAGTTCTGGCTCATTGTTCCAAAGATCCTGCGCTGATTGAAGCATATAAAGAGGCAAAGGATATCCACCGGATCACTGCATCTCAGGTCTTTCATGTGCCGTTTGATGATGTGACGGATCTGCAGCGCCGCAATGCAAAAGCGGTGAATTTCGGAATTGTATATGGAATCAGTTCTTTTGGTCTGAGTCAGGATCTCAGTATCACAAGAAAAGAGGCGGAACAGTACATTCAGAATTACTTTGAATCCTATCCAGGGATCAAACGGTTTCTGGATGAGACGGTAAGTCAGGCAAAAGAAAAAGGATATGTGACGACGTTGTTCCACAGGAGACGTCCGGTACCGGAACTTTCCTCCAGCAACTTTATGCAGCGTTCCTTCGGAGAACGGGTGGCGATGAATGCACCGATTCAGGGGACGGCAGCAGATATCATGAAGATTGCTATGATCGATGTGGCGGAAGAACTGAGAAAAAGAAACCTGAAATCCAGGTTGATTCTTCAGGTACACGATGAGTTGTTGATCGAGGCAAAAGAAGAGGAAGCAGATCAGGTGAAAGAAATCCTGACGGATAAGATGGAGCATGCTGTTGATCTGCTGGTGCCGATGGTGATCGATGTACATGACGGGAAAAACTGGTTTGAGGCAAAGTAGATGCGGAAAATAAAAGAGATTAATTTATAGAAGAAACACAAAAACAGAAGAAATGGATAAAAGAAACAGAAAAGAGATAAGATCATGAAAATCATAGGAATTACAGGCGGCGTAGGTTCCGGGAAGAGCAAGGTACTGGAATGTCTGGAACAGGAATTTGGGGCAAAAGTCTATCAGGCGGATGAGATCGCAAAAGAACTGCAGAAAAAAGGACAGACCTGTTATCGGGAAATGGTAAGATATTTCGGAAAGGAGATTCTCGCATTGGATGGGGAAATTGACCGACCGAAACTTGCGGGGATCGTATTTAAAGAAGAAGAAAAACTTCTGCGGCTGAATCAGATGGTACACCCGGCGGTCCGGGAATATCTGCTGTCAGAGATTGAACGTCAGAAAGAAGAGCATACAGCTTATTTTATTATAGAAGCAGCCCTTCTTCTTGAAAATGATTATCGTGCAATTTGTGACGAGATATGGTATATTCATACGAGTGAAGACGTTCGACGTCAGAGACTGAAAGAATCCAGAGGTTATGATGACCGGAAGATTTCAGAGATCATTGCCTCACAGCTTCCGGAATCGGAGTTTTATGCGAAATGTGATGCAGTGGTGGAAAATGACGGAGATTTTGAAGAAACCAGACGTCAGATAGGAGAATTACTGGCATGAGATTATGCAGCATAGCGAGTGGAAGCAGCGGAAATTGTATTTATACGGGAACAGATCACACCCATTTGCTTATAGATACAGGGATCAGCAAGAAAAGGATTGAAGAAGGATTAAAGGGACTGGAGATCAAGGGAGAAGAATTAAACGGGATTCTGGTGACTCATGAACATTCGGATCACATTCAGGGGCTGGGAGTGTTCAGCAGGAAGTATGAAATTCCGATCTACGCGACCAAGGGAACCATTGAGGGAATCAAAAGTTACAGTGGTCTCGGGAAGATGCCCGAAGGGCTTTACAATGAGATTCAGGTGGATGAGAGATTTACAATCGGAGACATTCAGATTGAACCGTTTGCAATTTCCCATGACGCAAATGAGCCTTCGGCTTATCGTATGGAAAGCGAGGACAAGGCAGTGGCGGTAGCAACGGATCTCGGAATGTATACTCCATATACTGTGGAGCATTTAAAAAATCTGGATGCGGTCCTGCTGGAGGCCAACCACGATATCCATATGCTGGAAGTGGGGAGTTATCCCTATTATCTGAAACAGCGAGTGATGGGAGATAAGGGACATTTGTCCAATGAATTGTCAGGACAGCTTCTCTGTGATATACTACATGATGGCCTGAAACATATCGTTCTGGGTCATCTCAGTAAAGAAAATAATTATGCCAGACTGGCATACGAAACCGTTAAACTGGAAGTAACCCTTGGAGAAAATCCGTACAAAGGGGAAGATTTGGATATGCTTGTTGCAAAGAGAGACAGCATATCGGAAATTCTTGAAGTATAAGAAAGGCGGCATACGAAATGAGAAAATGTGTAGTAACAGTATTGGGGAAAGATCAGGTAGGTATCATTGCAAAGGTTTGTACATATCTTGCGGAGAATCAGATTAATATTCTGGATATTAACCAGACGATCGTACAGGATTTCTTCAACATGATGATGATCGTGGATGTATCAAAGATGACAAAGAATTTCGGTCAGGTCAGTGAAGAAATGGAAGAACTGGGAAAAGAGATGGGACTTGACATCCACTGCCAGAGAGAAGAAATTTTTGAAAAAATGCACAGACTTTAAGAAAGACGGGGATGAAGCGCCATGATTAATATGTATGAAGTTTCGGAAACGAATAAAATGATTGAGGAAGAGAACCTGGATGTTCGAACCATCACACTGGGAATCAGTCTTCTGGACTGCATCGATGCAGATCTTGAGACACTCAATCAGAACATTTATGATAAGATTACGAAAACCGCAGAAAATCTGGTAAAAACCGGACAGGATATCGAACAGGAATTCGGAATTCCGATCGTGAATAAACGAATCTCCATTACACCGATCGCCCTGATCGGTTCTGCTGCATGTAAGACACCGGAAGATTATGTGACAATCGCAAAGACACTGGATAAGGCAGCAAAAGAAGTAGGAGTCAACTTTATCGGAGGATATTCCGCGCTGGTAAGCAAAGGAATGACAACCGGAGATGAACTTCTGATCCGTTCGATTCCACAGGCACTGGCAGCAACAGAAAGAGTCTGCAGCTCGGTAAACGTGGGTTCTACCAAATGCGGAATCAATATGGATGCAGTCAGACTTTGCGGTGAGATCGTAGTGAAGACGGCTGAGGCAACCAAAGAAAACGACAGTTGCGGATGTTCCAAGCTTGTGATTTTCTGCAACGCACCGGACGACAATCCGTTTATGGCAGGAGCATTTCTCGGAGTGACAGAGGCAGACGCGGTAATCAACGTGGGCGTCAGCGGTCCGGGCGTGGTAAAGAAGGCTCTGGAAAAAGTTCGTGGAAAAGGATTTGAAGAACTCTGTGAGACCATTAAGAAGACGGCGTTCAAGGTGACCCGTGTGGGACAGCTTGTAGCAGGAGAAGCTTCCAAAAGACTTGGAATCCCATTTGGAATCATTGATCTTTCTCTGGCACCGACACCGGCAATTGGAGACAGTGTGGCAGAGATCCTGGAAGAAATCGGACTGGAAAGAGTGGGAGCACCTGGAACGACGGCAGCGCTTGCTCTTTTGAATGATCAGGTGAAAAAAGGTGGAGTCATGGCCTCTTCTTATGTAGGTGGCTTAAGCGGCGCGTTTATTCCGGTCAGTGAAGATCAGGGAATGATTGATGCGGTGAATGCGGGATCTCTGTGCCTGGAAAAATTAGAGGCAATGACCTGTGTATGTTCAGTTGGACTGGACATGATCGCAATTCCGGGAAAAACAAGTGCCAGCACGATTTCCGGAATCATTGCAGATGAGATGGCGATCGGAATGGTGAATCAGAAAACAACTGCGGTCCGCGTAATCCCTGTAATCGGAAAAGATGTGGGAGAAGTGGCAGAATTTGGTGGACTGCTTGGATATGCACCGATCATGCCGGTGAATGAATTTGGTTGTGAGGCATTTGTAAATCGTCAGGGAAGGATTCCGGCACCGATTCACAGCTTTAAGAACTAGAAAGGATACTTAGATGAATAAAATTGCAATTGTTACAGACAGTAACAGTGGTATTACACAGGAACGGGGAAAAGAATTAGGGATTTTCGTTCTTCCGATGCCATTTTATATTGATGGAGAGCTATATTTTGAGGATATCTCCCTGACTCAGGAAGATTTTTATAAAAAGTTACAGGAAGATGCGGATATTTCCACATCTCAGCCATCTCCGGGAGATCTGATGGATTTTTGGGAAAACATTTTAAAAGAGTATGATGAGATCGTTCATATTCCGATGTCCAGCGGTTTGAGTGGCTCCTGCCAGACAGCAATGACACTGGCAGACGATTACGATGGAAAAGTTCACGTGGTTGATAATCAGAGGATTTCCGTGACCCAGGAACAGTCCGTTTACGATGCGATGGCTCTTGTAAAAGCGGGAAAATCGGCAGAAGAGATTAAACAGATCCTGGAAGAGGAAAAACTGGAAGCTAGTATCTATATTATGGTGGATACCCTGAAATACCTGAAAAAAGGTGGGCGCATCACTCCGGCAGCGGCAGCGCTTGGCTCCATGTTGAATCTGAAGCCTGTATTACAACTCCAGGGAGAAAAGCTAGATTCCTTTGCGAAGGTGCGGGGAGTAAAAGCAGCAAAAAGGACGATGCTCAAAGCGATTAAAAATGATCTTGAGACTCGTTTTGCCGGCAAAAAAATGGTACTCGGAATCGCTTATACCAGCAGAGATGAAGAGGAAGTACAGAAATGGAAAGAGGAAGTGCAGGGGGCCTTTCCGGGATACGAAATTGTTATGAATCCGTTATCCCTGAGCGTATCCTGTCACATCGGACCGGGGTCTCTGGCAGTGACCTGTACCAAAGTGGTGGAGGCGTAAAAAATCCGGAATTACATTTAAAGCAAAATAAAAGAAGCATGGAATTGCTCATATTTTTTGTGGGAATTCATGCTTCTTTCGTTTTTTTCTTTACCGTTTCATACGCAGCTCCTTTATTTTCTGCCGTCTATTTTCAGGAGTAGCGAATCCTTTAAAAGCTCACAAAGACTTCGATTATTTACCATCTACCTAATATTTCCGAGTTATCTCCATTTCGCAAAAGGAATGCATAAGGGAACATCCGAAGCCCCAGTACTTTCTGAGAGCAAGCGTTAGCGCCGCTCGAAGGGTATCTCTATGAGGCGAAGGCAAGCGCAAGCGGTTCCCGTTGCAACCTTTTGCGAGAGGATAATCAATCTCTTCTTTTGTGTCTCAGATCTTCAGCACAGATTTTTTCAGATCATTTTCAAAAGGAGTGTGATACTGTCCGGATATCAGGGTCTGATATAAATTGGAAGCAAACACATCCTGTCTGCGCATGGCTTTTCCGGCTTTTGACAGTTTCTTCTCATCGGCAGTTCTGGTAAAGAGTAGAAGATCACTTTCTTTTTTGATGACACTAAGGATCTGTTTCTGGTCTTTGCGAAATCCCAGCAAATGAGCGTAATAATGAACCTGATCGTTTAAGAATGCATCGGTTCGTTTCTGCTTGATTCCGAGGACGGTATGAAGCAGAGCACGGGAAATCCGGGTATAGGTCAGTTCCTTTGTTTTTAGCAGTTCACAGAATTGTTGGTAATCAGTATAATGATGAAACTGATTTTTGATCCTGCGGGCAAGATCTTCACTCATATCCATATAACGGCACAGCTTTTTTACCGGTGTTTTTAAAAGCATATATTGCGTAATGGAAGAGAGCGCATTCGGTGTGACGGGATATTCCCGTCGAAAAGTCTCCCGATAAAGCGGCAGAACAGAAGAGGGAACCTGTCGTTCTAAATCCTCAGGAAACTGCTCGGAACGGGTGAGAAAATGGCGAAGAGAAGAAGCAGAACTGTAATGTTCCTGCAGTTCCGTCTCGTGATAATCAGATTCTACCCTGCGAATCGTGTAAGGACGGATCTTTGAATGAAGCTTTTTCAGCGCTTTCAGATATTCGATTCCAAGGATATTGTTTGGCTGCTCCAACAGAAAAGCACAGTCTTCTGTCTGAAAATAGGATTGAAGTGCTTTCTGGCGGGCAGATGGATAAGAGGCACCCTTCTTTAACTCACGTTTCAGTACGCAGCTATAGGCTTCCGGTTCAGAGACCAGAACAGAAGCAATTTTATCCAGTTCGGACAGATTGTCACATTCGCTGCCGAAACACAGGCTGTCAACGACTCCGAGACGATCCAAAAGAGAGACAGCACCATAGGCAAAAAGTTCGGCACTTCCGGTGGCATAGCAGACCGGAAGTTCGAATACGGCGCTGGCGCCTGCCTGTAGTGCCATTTGGGTTCGGAGATATTTGGACATCACGGCAGGAGCTCCTCTCTGCACAAAATCTCCACTCATCAAGACGATGACGGAATCTGCTCCGGTCAGTTCTTTTGCTTTTTGGATGTGGTAGGCATGACCGTTGTGAAATGGGTTATATTCTGCAATTAATCCGACAACTTTCATAAGAACCTCTCTTTCGTAAAACAATTAGATTATACAATGTGAAATAAATAACAGATTTGTTAAAAAAACTACTTGTATATATTATACAACAAAAATTGCAAAAAAAGTCGGAAAAATACGGATTGCACGTAAAAATACACATAAAACATCTTGTTAGCCATGATTCATTGCGGTATAATTGTGCACGAAAGACATATGAAACGTGACAGAGAGCGTTTCAATCGGTGAAGTAAGAGGAGGAAGAGAAAACAATGAATATCTTAGTCATCAATTGTGGAAGTTCATCTTTGAAATTCCAGTTAATCAATTCAGAATCTAAGCAGGTTCTGGCAAAGGGACTTTGCGAAAGAATCGGAATCGACGGAAGCCTGACCTATCAGCCGCAGGGCGGAGAGAAGGTCAAAGAGGACAAAGCAATGCCGACACATAAAGAGGCAATTTCTTATGTAATTGACGCACTGACAGATGAGACAACAGGTGTGGTAAAGAATCTGGCAGAGATCGGAGCAGTCGGACACCGTGTCGTACATGGTGGAGAGAAATTTGCTTCTTCTGTTGTAATTACAGAGGAAGTATTGAGTGAGATCGAAGCATGTAACGAGCTTGCACCGCTTCATAATCCGGCAAATATTATCGGAATCAATGCCTGCAAAGAGCTGATGCCTGGTACACCGATGGTTGCAGTATTTGATACCGCATTCCACCAGACGATGCCGAAGAAAGCCTATATGTATGGACTTCCATATGACTATTATGAAAAATATAAGATCAGACGTTACGGATTCCACGGAACCAGTCATAGCTTTGTATCCAAACGTATGGCAGAGATCGTTGGAAAACCATATGATCAGACGAAGACCATCGTATGCCACCTTGGTAACGGATCAAGTATCTGTGCTGTAGAAAACGGAAAATCCGTAGATACATCCATGGGATTTACACCACTGGAGGGTCTGGTTATGGGAACCCGTTCCGGAGACCTGGATCCGGCGATCGTAGAATTTATCGCAAACAAAGAGGGACTGGATATTGCCGGTGTATTAAATGTATTAAATAAGAAGTCCGGAGTATATGGACTTTCCGGAAATCTTTCCAGTGACTTCCGTGATCTGGAAGCAGGTGCCAAGAGCGGAAATGAAAAGGCAGCAACTGCACAGGAAGTGTTTGCATATCGTGTGGCTAAATATGTAGGAAGTTATGTCGCAGCCATGAACGGAGTAGACAATATCGCGTTTACAGCAGGTATCGGTGAGAATGACGGCAGAATCCGTGAACTGGTATGTGAGAACCTGAAATATCTTGGAATTACTCTGGATGAGGATGCTAACAAGACCCGCGGAGAAGAAGTCAGAATTTCCACACCGGATTCCAAGGTAAATGTATACGTAGTACCGACCAATGAAGAACTGGCAATTGCACGTGAAACGGTAGCATTGGTATAGAAACATCCTGAAAAATTCACAGCTCAAAAATCTCATCCGGAAGACACGGATGAGATTTTTTGGTGAATCTTTTTTAGTTGCCATGCATACGACAAAAAGGTCCGGTGAATCTTTTTTAGTGTCTTGCAAAAAATAATGGAAAAACTAATTGACAAATGTCTTTTACATGATATAATAATCTTTGTGTGAATAGGGGTGAAGCAATGTTATTGAACCTATCAGACGTGTTATCAGACCGTCATCAACCGATTAATGAGACTGTACAGCTGGATATGGATTCGGTTCAGATGAGAGCAGGAACCTATCCGATTATACGAAAGGATCCGGTTGAGATCCATGTTTCCCATGTTAAGAATCGTGAACTGAAGATTCAGGCGAGATCGAAAATCTGTGTTCTGATTCCCTGCGATCGGTGTCTGGAAGATGTGGAACAGGAACTTGTTCTGGATGCGGACAAGCATGTAGATCTCTCAAAATCTGATGCGGAACTGGACGAAGGATTCGATGAATCGAATTATATTGACGGATATTATCTTGACGTGGACAAAATGCTCTATAACGAGATATTAATAGGATGGCCGATGAAAGTTCTTTGCAGTGAAGATTGCAAGGGCATTTGTAATGTTTGTGGTCAGAACCTAAATAAGGGTACTTGTGATTGTGAAGATACAAGTCTTGATCCAAGAATGTCAGTTGTCCGTGATCTGTTTAAGAATTTTAAGGAGGTGTAACCTATGTCTATCTGTCCAAAGAATAAATCTTCCAAAGCAAGAAGAGATAAGAGAAGAGCAAACTGGAAGATGAGTGCTCCGAATCTTGTAAAATGCAGCAAATGTGGAGAGCTTATGATGCCTCACAGAGTATGCAAGGCTTGCGGAAGCTACAACAAAAAAGAAATCATCAGCGTTGACTAATTGAGACAAATGCATGAGGAATCAGGGATTGAACCGCTTGGTTTGATCCCTTTTTTGTTTTTTTTATGCCGATTATTGATTTTTAAAGCAATGTTTAGTAGAATGAATAGCAGCAGTATTTAGGAGGATAAAAGATGTCAGATATGACGAGAGTTGCTCTTGATGCGATGGGTGGAGACAACGCACCCGGAGAGATCGTAAAAGGAGCAGTTGATGCCGTCAATTCACGCAAAGAGATTGAAGTGATCCTGACCGGCAAAGAAGAAGTGATAAAGCAGGAACTGGCGAAATATACCTATCCTGAGGAACAGATCCGGATCGTAGATGCAACGGAAGTAATCGAGACTGCGGAACCTCCGGTTATGGCAATCCGCAGAAAGAAAGACTCTTCGATCGTGAAAGCAATGAAACTGGTGAAAGAAGGCGAAGCAGATGCCTTTGTTTCAGCGGGAAGTTCCGGTGCGGTACTGGTCGGCGGCCAGGTAATCGTAGGAAGGATCAAAGGGATCGAACGTGCTCCGCTGGCACCGTTGATTCCGACAGCGAAGGGAGTCTCTCTGCTGATTGACTGTGGGGCAAATGTAGACGCGAGACCCTCTCATCTGGTTCAGTTTGCGAAGATGGGTTCTATCTATATGGAACATGTAATCGGCGTAAAGAAACCGAAGGTTGGGATCGTAAATATTGGTGCAGAAGAAGAAAAGGGAAATGCACTGGTAAAAGAGACGTTTCCGATGCTGAAGGCCTGCGAGGATATCGATTTTATCGGAAGTGTGGAAGCAAGAGATATTCCGTCTGGAGTAGCGGATGTGATCGTCTGTGAAGCCTTTGTGGGAAATGTAATCTTAAAGCTGTATGAAGGTCTGGGGGCGACCCTGATCTCAAAAATCAAAGGCGGCATGATGAGTACGCTTCGAAGCAAGATCGGAGCACTCCTTGTGAAACCGGCTCTGAAGGAAACGCTGAAGACATTTGATGCCAGTGAATACGGAGGTGCACCGCTTCTGGGGCTGAATGGTCTGGTTGTGAAAACTCACGGAAGTTCGACTGCCAAGGAAGTGAAGAATTCCATTCTTCAGTGTGTACAGTTCCACGAGCAGAAGATCAACGAAAAGATTCAGGAAGGGCTGAAGGAACAGCGAGCATCGGATGAAGAGAACAAGGACGTATAAGATTACTGTATAAATAAAGGTTAGAACCTAAAATCAACAGAAAATCAAGACTGCAAAGAAATAAAAAGATATACAGAACAAAATGTCAGGAAAAGATAAAGGAGAGGATTAATTATGGAATTTGAAAAGATGCAGGACATTATCGCAGAAGTTATGAATGTACCAAAGGAAGATATTACACCGGACACCAAATTTGTGGATGATCTTGGTGCGGATTCGCTGGATATTTTCCAGATTATTATGGGAATCGAGGAAGAGTTTGATATCGAGATCAATAATGATGATGCAGAAAAGATTGTGACAGTTCAGGATGCGGTTGACCAGATCAAAAATGTTTTAGATTAAAAAAGGATCAGAAAAAGCCCGTATGGGCTTTTTCGTTTTCATAGGATGGAAGAATGAGTAGAAATCAGGCAGAGTTAGAAAAAAAGATAGGATATACATTTAAACAGAAAGAATTGTGTACCAATGCCCTGATGCACAGTTCTTATACGAATGAAAAACGGTTGGAAAAATGGCAGTGCAACGAACGGCTGGAGTTTCTGGGCGATGCGGTACTTGAAGTGGTATCTAGCGAGTACCTTTTTCATGAACATCCCACAGAGCCGGAAGGTAAACTGACCAAGATGAGAGCGAGTATGGTCTGTGAACCAGCCCTTGCATTTTGCGCAAGGGAGATCGATCTGGGGGATTATCTGCTTCTCGGAAAGGGAGAAGAGACGACTGGGGGCCGGGAGCGGGAGTCTGTGACTTCTGATGCAATGGAAGCTCTGATCGGAGCAATTTATCTGGACGGTGGTTTTACTAGTGCAAAAGAGTTTATACATCGGTTTATTTTGAAGGATCTGGAAGATAAAATTCTCTTTTACGATAGCAAGACTATCTTACAGGAAATCGTGCAGGCATCGGACCTGGGTGAGTTAAGCTATCAGCTTGTAAAAGAAGAAGGTCCTGACCATAAGAAATCTTTTGAAGTCAATGTAAAGATTGGGGAGAAAGTTTATGGAAAAGGAATCGGTCGCACGAAGAAAGCGGCAGAACAGCAGGCAGCTTACCAGACCATCCTGACTTTGCGGGAAACAAACCATGGAGAATAGAATTACATGTATTTAAAGAGTATAGAAGTACAGGGGTTTAAGTCATTTGCCCATAAGATCAAATTTGATTTTCACAATGGGATTACGGGAATTGTAGGCCCGAACGGAAGTGGAAAGAGTAATGTTGCGGATGCGGTGCGCTGGGTACTCGGAGAACAGAGAGTCAAACAGTTGCGTGGCGGTTCTATGCAGGATGTTATTTTCTCAGGGACAGAAAACCGTAAACCCTTAAGTTATGCATCGGTTGCAATTACGCTGGACAATTCGGATCACAGCCTTCCGATCGAGTATCAGGAAGTGACGGTTACCCGTAAATTATACCGTTCCGGAGAAAGTGAATATCTGATCAATGGTTCTGCATGTCGTCTGAAAGACATTAATGAGCTGTTTTATGATACCGGAATCGGAAAAGAAGGATATTCCATTATCGGACAGGGGCAGATTGAAAGGATCCTGAGCGGTAAACCGGAAGAACGACGGGAATTGTTTGATGAAGCGGCCGGTATTGTGAAATTTAAACGACGTAAGAACCTTTCCGTGAAAAAGCTGGAAGAAGAACGTCAGAATCTTCTTCGCGTCAATGACATTTTATCGGAGCTTGAGAAGCAGGTTGGACCGTTGGAGAAACAGTCTCAGGTTGCGCGAGAGTATCTGAAAAAGAAAGAAGAACTGAAACGTTTTGATATTAATATGTTCTTGCTCGAGACAGACCGTCTGAAAGAGCAGATAGCGGATCTGGATGAAAAAATCAAACTTTCTTCCGGTGAGATGGCGGCTTCCAGGCAGAAATTCGAAGAGCGGAAGAATGAATATGAGACCATTGAAGACGAGATCGAGGAGATCAATCAGGAGATTGAAAAAGCAAAACGTCAGTTAAATGAGACAACGCTGTTAAAACAGCAGCTGGAAGGTCAGATCAATGTCTTAAACGAGCAGATCAATACGGCGAGAACCAATGACGAGCATTACAGCAACCGGGTCAGCATTATTCAGGCGGAACTGGCGGCCAGATCTTTAAAGAAAAAAGATTTTGAGACGGAACAGGAACGTCTGATGGGGGAACTTCAGGAGAAACATGCACTGGATCAGAAGGCAAACGAAGAATTGCTTCGGATCCAGCAGGAGATCCTGAAATTTACAAATGTGCTGGAAACAGCGCAAAATGACCTGGTAGAACTTCTGAATAACCGTGCATCGACCAGTGCGAAGATCCAGTATTTTGACAGCACCAGGGAACAGTTTGAACTGCAACAGACGCAGATCAGAGAACAGATCAAAGCGGCGAAAGAAGAAATGGAATCTCAGGCTTCACGACGGGAATCGTTTGCAGAGAATCTGAAAGAAATTACAGAAAAAATTACAGCTCAGCAGGAAATCGTTGCGGAAAATGAAAAAAAGATCTCCGGATATCAGAAGGAACTGGATCAGAAACAGGATGCGTTTCTGAATAGTCAGCGAGAATATCACAGAGAAGCGTCCCGTCTGGAGTCTCTGAAAAATATGACAGAGCGTTACGACGGATATGGCAACAGCATCCGAAGAGTGATGTCGCAGAAGGAACGGGTTCCGGGACTTCTGGGTGTGGTCGCAGATATAATTAAGACAGACAGAAAATATGAACTTGCAATGGAGACAGCACTTGGCGGAAGTATCCAAAATATCGTGACAGATACAGAAGACACCGCAAAGAAAATGATCTCTTATCTGAAACAGAATAAGTTCGGGCGTGCGACCTTTTTACCGCTGACAACGGTAAAGAATTATGGTGGGTTTCCGAAGCCGGAAGCATTGAAGGAAGAGGGCGTGATCGGAACGGCAGATCGTCTGGCGAAAACAGATCCCCGATTTCAGGAGATTGCGTCCAGCCTTCTTGGAAGAACGCTTGTGGTGGATCATATTGATCATGGAACCAGGATTGCCAGAAAGTACCGACAGTCTCTCAGAATTGTTACGCTGGAAGGGGATCTGATCAATCCGGGTGGATCCATGACCGGTGGAGCTTTTAAAAATTCCAGCAATCTTCTGAGCAGACGCCGGGAAGTGGAAGAACTGGAAAAAAAGACCGGTACATTAAAGTTGGCGATGGAAGACCTGAGTGCTCAGGTGGAAGAACTGAAAGCATTAAGAGCCGGATGTTATGCAAAAAATGACGAATTACAGCAGATTCTTCAGAAAGATTATGTGGTGCAAAATACTGCAAGAATGAACAGTGAACAGATCGAACGAAGAATCCGGGAAATACAGCGTTCTGTGGAGCAAAACGAACTGCAGCTTGCCAAATTGGATGAAAAACTTCTGGGTGTGGAGGAAAATAAAACGTCCATTCATCTGGAACTGGAAACCTCAAACCGTATGGAAGCAGAGTTAAATCACAGAATTGAGGAGGCTCAGAAGGAACTGGAGGAATCCAGAGCACAGGAACAGGAAAAGCAGAAAGCTTCTGAGGCTGTCCATTTGGCTCATGCATCGATCGAGCAGCAAAGCCAGTTCATTATGGAAAATATAGAGCGTCTGGATCAGGAATCACTGAAATTTCAGAAAGAGTTAGAAGAACTGGACCAGAATCAGAGCGGAGCGAGTGAAGAAATTCGACAGAAAGAGGCGGAGATCGAGGATATCCGCAGAACCATCAATGATTCCGCAGAGCTGTTTGAAGAGATTGAACAGGAGATTGAGGATCAGACAAAACGAAGGGAAGAACTGACCCTGAAACATAAACGTTTTCTTTCCCAGAGAGAGGAGCTTTCGCAGAGAATTGCGGATCTGGATAAGGAAGTTTTCCGTCTTACCAGCAGGAAAGAAGGCTATGAAGAGGCATCCGAAAAGCAGATTAATTATATGTGGGAAGAATATGAGATCACTTATAATTATGCCCTTTCAGTGAGGGATGAGACTCTGACGGATTTAAGCTTTATGAAGAAGCAGATCCAGAGTCTGAAGCAGGAAATCCGTGCACTCGGAAATGTCAATGTCAATGCCATTGAAGAATACAAATCGGTGTCGGAGCGATACGAATTCCTGAAAGAGCAGCATGATGATCTGATCGAGGCGGAGGAAAGTCTGGTGAAGATCATTGAAGAATTAGATGAGGCCATGCGCAAACAGTTCATGGAACAGTTTGCGCGGATCTCAAAAGAATTTGATCATGTATTCCGTCAGTTGTTTGGCGGAGGAAAAGGAACGTTGGAACTGATGGAGGATGCAGATATTCTGGAGGCAGGCGTGCGTATCATCGCTCAGCCACCGGGCAAGAAATTGCAGAACATGATGCAGTTATCCGGTGGAGAAAAAGCACTTACTGCAATTTCTCTGCTGTTTGCAATCCAGAATCTGAAGCCATCGCCGTTCTGTCTTCTGGATGAGATCGAGGCGGCACTGGACGATTCCAACGTAACCCGTTTTGCGCAGTATCTGCACAAACTGACAAAGAATACACAGTTTATCGTCATTACCCACAGACGAGGTACGATGAATGCAGCAGATCGTCTGTATGGAATTACTATGCAGGAGAAAGGAGTCTCTACTCTGGTTTCCGTAGATCTGTTAGAGGGGGAACTGGAGACACAGGAAGAGGTACGAAACGAAGGAAAGTAACAGAAAATGAGGAGGAAGAGTTATGTCAGAGAATCAGGGATTTTTTCAACGCCTGGTCTCAGGGCTTACCAAGACCCGGGATCATATCGTATCCGGAATGGACAGTATTTTCAGTGGATTTTCTCAGATCAACGATGATTTTTATGATGAGCTGGAAGAAACATTGATTATGGGGGATATCGGTGTTCGCACGACCATGGAAATTCTGGATCAGTTGAGAGAAAAAGTGAAAGAGCAACACATTAAAGAGCCGACAGATTGTCGGGAACTGTTGATTGAGAGCATCAAAGAGCAGATGGGTGTTTCGGAGAATGCCTATGAATTTGAAGAGAAGACCTCGGTTGTATTTGTAATCGGCGTCAATGGTGTAGGAAAGACGACAACGATCGGTAAGCTGGCAGGAAAATTAAGAGCCCAGGATAAAAAAGTGATTCTTGCGGCGGCAGATACTTTCCGTGCGGCAGCCGGTGAACAGTTGAAAGAATGGGCGAACCGCGCTCAGGCAGAGATGATCGGCGGTCAGGAGGGGTCTGACCCGGCAGCCGTGATTTATGATGCGGTTGCAGCTGCAAAAGCCAGACATGCAGATGTATTGCTTTGCGATACAGCGGGAAGACTTCATAATAAGAAGAACCTGATGGAAGAATTGAAGAAGATGAATCGGATCATTGACCGGGAATATCCGGAAGCGTACAGAGAGACGTTGGTTGTGCTGGATGCTACCACCGGACAGAATGCACTTGCTCAGGCGAAAGAGTTTAATGAAGTGGCAGACATTACCGGTGTGATCCTGACCAAAATGGATGGATCTGCGAAAGGCGGAATTGCCGTTGCGATTCAGTCAGAATTAGGACTTCCGGTAAAATATATCGGAGTCGGAGAGACTATCGACGATCTGCAGAAATTTGACGCTGATGAGTTTGTAAATGCACTGTTTTATAAAGATTCTGATGCGGATTAAAATTGATATTGTGAATGGCAGAAGATTCTCCCGGCTATTTCGGCGGAGATCTGGAAGGTAAGCTGAATGAAATATATTCGTTGACAGATTCCGGATGAAAGAATGAAATGAGAAAACATAAATGTATGAGAGCGTAAAAGAAGGACGAGAAAGAGATGTTGACATTAGAGAAATTTGAAGAGGCCAGTGAAATTGTAAAAAAAGTGATCAATCCTACCAAATTGATTTACAGTGATTATTTCAGCAACCAGACTGGCGCAAAAGTATATCTGAAACCGGAAAATATGCAGTTTACAGGTGCATACAAACTGCGTGGTGCTTATTATAAGATCAGTACCATGTCAGAAGAAGCCCGGGCAAAGGGACTGATTACCGCATCTGCCGGGAATCATGCTCAGGGAGTTGCCTATGCGGCAAAAGCCTATGGCTGTCATGCAACCATCGTAATGCCGACTACAACTCCTCTGATCAAGGTGAACCGCACGAAAGGATATGGCGCAGAAGTCATCCTTTACGGAGATGTCTATGACGATGCCTGTGAGTATGCATATAAACTGGCAGAAGAGAAGGAATATACTTTTGTACATCCTTTTGATGATCTGGATGTGGCAACCGGCCAAGGAACCATTGCGATGGAGATCGTGCAGGAACTTCCGACGGTAGATTACATTCTGGCTCCGATCGGAGGTGGCGGACTGATTACCGGTATTTCTACCCTGGCAAAAATGCTGAATCCGAAGATCAAGGTAATCGGTGTAGAGCCTGCCGGTGCAGCCAGTATGACAGCAGCACTGGAAAAGGGGGAAGTGGTTCAGCTCGACAGCGCAAACACGATTGCAGACGGTACGGCTGTGAAGGCGGTAGGATATCAGAATCTGCCTTATGTACAGGAAAATGTGGACCAGATCATTCTGATCGACGATACGGAACTGATCGGAGCTTTCCTGGATATGGTAGAGAATCATAAGATGGTAGTAGAAAACTCCGGATTATTATCCGTAGCTGCGCTGAAACATCTGGATTGCAAAGGAAAGAAAGTTGTCAGCGTCTTAAGTGGCGGAAACATGGATGTCATTACCATGTCCTCTATTGTACAGATGGGACTGATGCAGAGAGATCGTATCTTCTCGGTTTCTGTGCTGTTGCCTGACAAACCGGGAGAACTGGCGAGAGTAGCGGATGTGATCGCGGAAGTGAAGGGCAATATCATTGAGCTAGAACACAACCAGTTTGTAACGACAAACAGAAGTGCAGCAGTTGAACTGCGTATCACGATGGAAGCTTTCGGAACAGAACATAAGAATGAGATTCTGAAAGTGTTGGAGGACAATCATTTCCGTCCGAAACTGATCAACCGTGATGAATCCCGCCACGTCTAAGTGAGTTTGGCTGTATTTTTGAAAAATGAATGGAAATATATAAGGATAATGTACGGATAAATGTCCGTATTGCCTCTGAAAGGATGATCTGAGGTGCGTCAGGTAGCTTTCAGGGATGGAGGTAGAATATGGAAGAAGAACTTTCTCTGATCCTGCGCTTTCTGGATCTGGAAGATCCGAAGAAACAGGCAGAATTTCTGACGGCTCACCGTGGAGAAGTGACAGATAAATTTCTGACATCCGCGGCAGTAAGCCTGGATTACCCGGAGACGGGGAAAGATCTGGAGACCAGATGCAGTGATCTGATCCATTATTTAAATACTCGGGTAAAATATGAAAAAAAACGTGTGCTTTAATTGCAAAGTATACGACAAAAAGGTTCAGTGAACACCTTATTTCAGGAAGAATGGTCATGCAGAAGAGTGTGAAACTCTTTTGCGTGGCCATTTTTTAAAAAAAGGATTGACAGATCTTGTATAATTGTATACAATTATACAAGATTTTGAGTTTGAAAGAGTATTAAAAGGAGTTGGAATCATGGAAAATCGTAAAGTTTATCTGAATCATCATACAAATCTTCTGGAACTGGAAGAGCACATGTATCCGCTGGTAGATGTGGATACACCAAATGTGTTCCGAAATCTGTTTCATTATGACGAAATTCCAAAGATCGCATTTAATGATCGAATCGTGCCGCATCATATGCCGGATGAAATCTGGATCACAGATACCACGTTCCGGGACGGACAGCAGTCCCGTGCTCCTTATACATCGGAACAGATCGTGACAATTTATGACTACCTGCACAGACTGGGAGGCCCGAAAGGAAAGATTCGTCAGTCGGAATTCTTCCTGTACAGCAAGAAAGACAGAGATGCAGTTTATAAATGTCTGGAGAAAGGATATGAATTCCCGGAAGTCACAAGCTGGATCCGTGCCAATAAAAAGGATTTCGAACTTGTAAAAGAAATCGGATTAAAAGAAACCGGTATTCTGGTAAGCTGTTCCGATTATCACATTTTCTATAAATTGAAGATGAAACGTAGTGAGGCCATGAAACATTACCTGTCGATTGTCAGAGAATGTCTGGAAACAGGAATCCGTCCGAGATGCCACCTGGAAGATATCACACGTTCGGATATTTACGGATTTGTAATTCCGTTCTGCGTAGAGCTGATGAAACTGATGAACGAATATCAGATTCCGATCAAGATTCGTGTCTGTGATACCATGGGCTACGGAGTGAATTATCCGGGAGCTGTGATCCCGAGGTCCATTCCTGGTATTATCTATGGTTTGATGGTTCATGCGGGAGTGCCGAGTGAGCTGATCGAGTTCCATGGACACAATGATTTTTATAAGGCAGTCAACAATTCTACAACATCCTGGCTTTACGGTGCCTGCGGAGTCAACTGTTCTATGTTTGGTATCGGAGAGAGAACCGGAAATACCCCGCTTGAGGCTATGGTATTTGAATACGCACAGCTTCGCGGAACTCTGGATGGCATGGATACCAGAGTGATCACAGAACTGGCAGAATATTATGAGAAAGAACTGGGATATCATATTCCGCCGGCAACGCCGTTTGTAGGAAAGAACTTTAATGTAACCCGTGCAGGAATCCATGCAGATGGTCTTCTGAAGAATGAGGAGATCTACAATGTGTTTGATACTGCAAAATTCCTGGACAGACCACCGCTCGTATCGGTATCCAACACTTCAGGTATTGCGGGAATTGCTCATTGGATCAATACTTATTACAAGCTGAAAGGCGATGCACAGGTTACGAAAGAATCTCCGCTGGTTGTGGAACTGAAGAAATGGGTAGATGTTCAATATGATGAAGGAAGAGTCACTGTATTGACAGATCACGAACTTGTAGATAAAATTAATGAAATCAGCGAAACTATGAAGATTGATTTCTAAATGAAAGGACGTACAGGAATGGCGGAAATGCAGGATTATTCCTTAAGTGCCAGAGTGTTCCAGAAAATCCGGGAAGATATCATTGCCGGGAAATATGCGGAACACGATGAATTAAGAGAAATTACGATCGGAAAAGAACTGGGAGTCAGCAGAACTCCGGTCAGGGAGGCCTTAAGACAGTTGGAACTGGAAGGGCTGGTGACCATTATTCCGAATAAAGGAGCCTATGTCAGTGGAATCACACCGAAAGATGTTCACGACATTTATTGTATGAGGTCGTATCTGGAGGGATTATGCGCCAGATGGGCCACGAAATATATTACACCGGAACAGATCAGCAAACTGGAAGAGATTATTTTACTGTCGGAATTTCATACCAAGCCGGAAAATACGGTGAATGCACAGCAGGTTACAAATCTGGACGGACAGTTTCATGCGGTCATGTATGAGGCATCCAACAGTAAAATCTTAAGTCATACCATGATGGATTTTCATAAATATGTGCAGAATGCCAGAAAGAAATCGGTGGTATCGGAGGAGAGAGCAAGAAAATCGATCCGCGAACACAAGCTGATCCTTCGCGCAATCAAGGACAAGGATGCAGATCTGGCGGAACAGCTTGCAAATGAACATATTCTTCACGTGATGCAGAATTTGAAAATGGAACCCTAGAGTACAACAGTTTGACAACGAAGTATACCAATACAGAATACAATTTCAGGAGGATGAAACATGGACAAGATTAAGATGACAACACCGATCGTAGAGATGGATGGGGACGAGATGACAAGAATTCTCTGGGCAATGATCAAAAAAGATTTGCTGGAGCCATTTATCGATCTGAAGACCGAATATTATGATCTGGGCCTGGAACATAGAAATGAAACCAATGACCAGGTGACTATCGATTCAGCAAATGCGACCAAGAAATATAAAGTTGCAGTAAAATGTGCAACGATCACACCGAATGCTGCCAGAATGAAGGAGTATGATCTGAAAGAAATGTGGAAGAGCCCGAACGGTACGATCCGTGCGATTCTGGATGGAACCGTATTCAGGGCACCAATCGTTGTAAAGGGAATCGAACCGAATGTAAAATCCTGGAAAGCACCGATCGCAATCGCAAGACATGCCTATGGAGATGTGTATAAGGGTGTGGAGATGAAGATTCCGGGTGCAGGTAAGGTAGAACTGGTCTACACAGCAGAAAACGGAACTCAGACAAAAGAAGTGGTACATGAATTTGACGGACCTGGAATTGTACAGGGACTTCACAATGTGAACAAGTCCATCGAAAGCTTTGCAAGAAGCTGCTTCAACTATGCATTGGATACCAAACAGGATCTCTGGTTCTCTACCAAGGATACGATCTCCAAGAAGTATGACCACACCTTTAAAGACATTTTCCAGGAGATTTACGACGCAGAATACAAGGGAAAATTCGAAGCTGCAGGCATTGAATATTTCTATACTCTGATTGACGATGCAGTTGCCCGTGTTATGAAATCCGAAGGTGGATTTATCTGGGCATGCAAGAACTATGACGGAGATGTAATGAGTGATATGATTTCTTCTGCGTTTGGATCTCTTGCAATGATGACTTCCGTACTGGTATCTCCGGAAGGATATTATGAGTACGAAGCTGCACATGGAACCGTTCAGAGACATTATTATAAACATCTGAAAGGGGAAGAAACATCCACCAACTCTGTTGCAACCATCTTTGCATGGACCGGTGCACTCAGAAAACGTGGAGAAATGGATGGAAATCAGGAACTGATGGCATTTGCAGACAAGCTGGAAAAGGCAACTCTGGATACCATTGAAGCCGGAGAGATGACAAAAGACCTGGCATTGATTACCACCATTGAGAATCCGACTGTATTAAACAGCAAAGAATTTATCAAGGCAATCGCTTCCAGATTGTAAATAGCAGAGCAAGAACAAAATCCGTATTGAATACAGGAAAACAATTACAGGCTCCAAATATAAATAATATCGAAAAAAGTTGCAACGGGAACCGTTCGCACTAGTCCTCGTCCAGCAGAACTAACCTTCGAGCGGTGCTGCTGCTTGCTCTCAGGAAGTTCCGGGACTGCGGATGTTCCCTTATGCAATCTTTTTTCGATATGAATCCATATGTGAGTTATAGGAATACAACTTTAACTTTCGCAAAAGGGTGCAATCCTTTTGCGGGAGAATAATGGTTTTCATCAACACATTTTATCGGATAACCCACAATTTACTCCGCCAATTCTTCCCACTGGAGATACAGTTCTTCCAGTTCTTCAGCAATCGCAGCTTTTTCTTTCGAGAGTTCCTGGCATTTTACGGAATTGCTGTATACTTCTTCGAGAAGCATGCTCTCGTCGATCTCCTGATCCCGTGTTTCCAGTTCGCTGATGCGGGCTTCCGTCTTTTCTAACTGATTTTTCCGCTTGCGCTCTAACGCCTGTTGCTCTTTCTGTTCCTGCCAGGACAATTTTGAAGCAGAATCTTCTTTTTCGGAAACAGTTGTTTCTTTTGAAACAGCACCGGATCCTGCGGAAGAAGAGAGAAGATTTGCGGTCATCGTCTCTTTTTTCTCCAGATAGTAATCATAATTTCCAATGTAATTTACAAAGGTCTGATTGGTCAGCTCCAGGATTCGATGGGCAGTCTGATTGATGAAATAACGGTCATGTGATACATACAGAACCGTTCCGGTATATTGATTCAGGGCTTCTTCCAGAATTTCCTTGGACTGGATATCCAAATGGTTGGTAGGCTCATCCAGAATCAGGAAATTGGATTTGGAAAGCATTAATTTTGCAAGAGAAACCCGACCACGTTCGCCACCGCTTAATTCACGGATCAGTTTATAGACGTCATCTCCTGTAAACTGAAATGCTGCCAGTGTATTGCGGATCTTAGTATTGTTCAGATTCGGATAATCATCGGAGATTTCTTCAAAAATCGTTTTGTCCGGATGAAGAACATGGTGCTCCTGATCATAATAACCAATGTCCACGTTGGAACCCAGAACAAAACTGCCTTCGTTTGCATCGGTCACCTGATTGATAATTTTTAAAAGCGTGGTTTTTCCGGTTCCGTTGTCGCCGATGACGGCCACATGTTCTCCGCGGGAAATTTCAAAGGATACATCGGTAAAAAGTACCTGATCGTCAAATCGTTTGCTTAAATGTTCGACTTTCAGCACATCATTTCCGCTGACAACGGAGGGCTCCAGTGAAAAATGCATGCCATCGGAATCTTCCAGTGGTTTTTCAATCCGCTCCATCTTTTCCAGCATTTTTTCACGGCTTTCCGCACGCTTGATGGATTTCTCGCGGTTGAAAGATTTTAATTTCTCAATGACCTGTTCCTGGTGTTTGATGATCTGTTGCTGGTTCAGATATTCTTTTATTTTTGCATCCCGGATCTGCTGTTTTTTTTCGGAATAAGCTTTATAATTTCCCATATACATCCGAAGCTCTCCGTAATCCAGATCGATGACCTTGGTTACGATCCGGTTCAGGAAAAAACGGTCGTGGGAGACGATCAGAACGGCTCCGGGATAATTTAACAGATAAGTCTCCAGCCATGCGATAGAATTTAAATCCAGGTGGTTAGTAGGCTCATCCAACAGAATAATATCTGGTTTTGTGAGCAGAAGTTTTCCGAGAGATACGCGGGTTTTCTGACCGCCGGACAGGGTGTTGACATGTTTGCCAAATTCGGATTCTTCAAAGCCGAGACCTTTTAAAACCCCGATGATCTCACTTTCACAGGCGTATCCATTTTCAAGTTCAAACTGAGACACCAGTCGGTTGTACTGTTCCAGAGTACCGGAAAGTTCTTCGCCAGTCAGGTGTTTCATATCGGTTTCGAGTTGGCGGATCTTTCGCTCCATTGCGAAGATCGGTTCTTTTGCAGAACGAACCTCTTCGTAGATGGTGGCTCCGGTATTCATTTCCTGATGTTGGGCCAGGTATCCAAGAGTCTTTCCCTTTGCAAGCAGGATATCTCCGCCGTCGGAAGGGAGTTCCCCGACGATCATCTTAAGAATCGTGGATTTGCCGGCGCCGTTTGGTCCGACCAGTGCGGCTTTCTCTCTGTCTTCTATATGAAATGATCCGGAAGAAACGATCACGTCTTCCCCAAAAGATTTTTTTATATTCTGACATGCCAGTATCATGTATTTTCTCCATTCTTTTTCTTAAACATAGCTGATGATGCAGAAATATCATCATATGATTCTATCTCATTATAACGGAAATTCGGGAAAATACAAGAATTGCTCGAAAAGATGTTTGACTTTAAAAGATGCTTTCTATATAATAAATACATATTGGTTAGAGGTGATAAAAGTGGAAGAGAGAGAGATTTCCCAGGCAGTCATCGGCAGACTTCCGAGGTATCACAGATATCTTGGTGAACTGATGGCTGACGGAGTGGAGCGCATTTCATCAAATGAGCTCAGTAAAAGAATGAAAGTAACTGCATCTCAGATCCGTCAGGATTTGAATAATTTTGGTGGTTTCGGTCAGCAGGGTTACGGATATAATGTAAAATATCTTTACAATGAGATCGGTAAGATCCTCGGACTGGATCAGATTCATAATATGATTATTATCGGAACTGGTAATCTGGGACAGGCGCTGGCTAATTATGCAGCTTTCGGAGACAGAGGATTTATCCTGAAAGGATTGTTTGATGTGAACCCGAGACTTCAGGGTGTGGCAATCCGAGGTGTTCAGGTTCGTCTGATGGACGAACTGGAAGATTTCCTGAAGAAAAATCAGATTGAAATTGCTGTGCTTACAATTCCGAAGACGAAAGCACTGGAAGTTGCCAACACACTGGTGAACAACGGTGTGCGTGCGATCTGGAATTTTGCACACATTGATCTGAATCTCCCGGAGGATGTCATTGTTGAAAATGTTCATCTGTCGGAGAGTCTGATGAAATTGTCTTATAATATCAGCCGTTACAACGGAGAACATGAAAAGAACTGACGAAATGATGGAACATGAAATGAAGGGTGTTGCAGGGGCGTAAGGCTTTCTGTATCACCCTTTTTTCCGGAATGGATAAAGGAGGGCTAATTATGCGTTATCTTCCGACAGGAAAAAAGATGGGAGAAGCAGATCGTCATACCATAGACGGAATCGGGATTCCTTCTCTGGTTCTGATGGAACGGGCTGCATTGCAGTGTCTCCATGTTATAGCAGCAAGACAGATAGATACAGGGAATGTTCTGATTGTATGCGGATCCGGTAATAATGGAGGAGACGGATTTGCATTGGCCAGACTTTTTCTGGAAAAGGGAGTCCATCCGACCGTGACTTTTGTGGGGAAGGAAGCTTCCAGAAGTGAAGAGTGCACCACGCAGATGGAGATTTTTAAGACACTGGGTGGCGAGATCTTTTCTGAAATCCCGGAGAAAGACTATACGCTGGTGGTGGATGCTATTTTTGGAGTCGGACTTTCCAGAGAAATTTCCGGACGTTACGCTACGATCCTGGAAACCATGAATCAGTTGAAAGGTATCAAGCTGGCAATGGACATTCCATCCGGTGTTTCGGCGGAGAACGGACAGATTCTGGGGATTGGATTTCGTGCAGATTATACAGTTTCCATGCAGTGTGAAAAACTGGGAACTGTTCTGTTTCCCGGAAAAGAATATGCCGGAGAGGTATTTGCGGTTCCGATTGGGATCGATGAAACTTATTTCACAAAACAAAAAGAAGTGGTGAGAACCTGTGACAGAAAAGATCTGAAATCCGTTCTGCCCAGACGCCTCATGAATTCACACAAAGGAACTTACGGAAAAGTCCTTTTGATTGCCGGAAGCGAGGGAATGTCCGGGGCTGCATTTTTCAGTGCGGCGGCAGCTTACGGAATCGGAGCAGGTCTGGTTAAGATCTATACACCGGAGAGCAACCGTCAGGTCTTGCAGCAACTGTTACCGGAAGCAATTATAACTACCTATGAAAAAGAGTCTGTATCGTCCGTGACAGAATGGGCAGATGTGATCGGAATCGGACCGGGACTTTCAAAAGGAAAGAAAGCGGCAGAGATTCTGGAAACCGTGCTGACACAGGCAGAGGTTCCCTGTGTCATCGATGCGGACGGACTGAATCTTCTGGCAGAACAGAATCGACTGGAGTTACTGAAGACACGAAAGCAAGCGACGGTTCTTACGCCTCATATGAAAGAAATGAGCAGGCTTCTTGGCGGAAAACCTGTTGCTGAGATTCAGACAGGACGCTTTGAAATCCTGAAGAAATTCGTGGAAGAATATTCGGTAACCTGTGTGCTAAAAGATGCACGGACACTGGTAATGAAACAGGACGAGCATCCTTATCTGAACACAACCGGAAATCAGGCGATGGCAAAAGGCGGATCCGGGGATGTATTAACCGGTGTCATTACAGGTCTTCTGGCACAGAGAATATCTGCGTATGATGCGGCGATTACCGGCGTGTTTTTACATGGAATGGCAGGAGATCAGGCAAAAAAAGAAAAAGGATCTTACGGAGTACTTGCCAGAGACCTGATCCATGAGATAGAATATTGTGAACGCTGGCAATAAAAGACGTTGAAAATAAAGAAAGAACTTGAAACCAAAAGGAGGTCTAACAGCATGAAACTTCACGAAAGGGTTTATGCGGAAATTAATCTGGATCATATTGCATATAATATGGAACAGATGCATCAGAATATTCCTTCTGATACAAAAATGATCGGAGTCATCAAAACGGATGGATATGGTCACGGTGCAGTAGAGGTGGCCGGTGTACTGGAAAAGCTGAATTATGTCTGGGGATACGCAGTCGCCACACTGGATGAGGCGCTGGAGCTTGCCAAGAACGGGATCCGTAAACCGGCACTGGTTCTTGGCTGTATCTTTGAAGACGGATATGATATGATGCTGGATCATGAGATCCGTGTCAATGTCTATATGGAGGAGCAGGCGGAGGCGATTTCCAGGCTTGCGCAGGAAAATCATAAAACGGCATATATCCATATCAAACTGGATACCGGAATGGGAAGACTTGGTTTTCCGATAGATGAAGACAGTGTTGATACAATCTGTCGGATTGCAAAGCTTCCGAATCTGGAACTGGAAGGGATTTTCACACATTTTGCAAAGGCCGATGAAACACCGCGGGATTATACGGATCAGCAGCATGAAAAATTCCAGTGGATGATCGACAAACTGGCAGAAAAAGGAGTGCGCTTCCCGCTTTGTCACTGTGACAACAGCGCCGGGCTGATTGATTATCCGGAGTACAGTCATGATATGGTGCGTGCAGGAATCTCCCTCTATGGACTTTATCCTTCAGATGAGGTGGGCACAGAGCATGTAGATTTAAAACCGGCTATGAAATTACTGAGCCATATTGCATTTGTTAAGACAATTCCTGCCGGGACATCCATCAGTTACGGAGGAACCTTTGTTTCAGAAAAGGAGATGCGGGTGGCAACGATACCGGTTGGTTATGGAGATGGATATCCCCGTGGATTATCCAACAAGGGTTATGTACTCATTCATGGAAGGAAAGCACCGATTCTTGGACGAATCTGTATGGATCAGTTTATGGTAGATGTGACGGAGATCCCGGATGCAAAATTCGGAGATCTGGTTGTTTTAGTGGGAACAGACGGGGAAGAAGAAATCCGGGTAGAAGATTTAAGCGAATTAAGCGGACGTTTTCCATATGAATTTATCTGTTGTCTCGGAAAACGAATCCCGAGGATCTACGTGGCAGAGAGTATTACCTGCTGATTGCCCTGCCCGGGATCTGGCTGTTTTTGCATACACCTGAAAAAATAAGGGAATACTCTGGTATCAGATGAAACATCAAATGAAACTGGAGGAAGTTTATGCAAATCAGACGGGGAGATATATTTTATGCGGATTTAAGTCCGGTGATCGGTTCCGAACAGGGAGGAATCCGACCGGTACTGATCATTCAGAATGATGTGGGAAACCGACACAGTCCGACCGTGATCTGTGCGGCAATCACATCCAAAATGAATAAATCCAAGCTGCCGACGCATATAGAGATCAGCGCAAAAGAATATCATATTGTAAAGAATTCGGTGATCCTTCTGGAACAGATCCGAACCATCGACAAACAAAGACTTCGGGAATATGTCTGTCATGTGGATTATTCTTTTATGAAGAAAATTGAAGAGGCCTTGAAAATCAGTCTGGAGATTTCTACATAAGACAGAAGGGTAATGATTGAAATGTGGCTTTAAGAGTGGTAGAATAGGACGAGTGTATATTCTTGATGAAACGAAAAAAGGAGAGATAAAAGATGTCAGGACATTCTAAATTTGCAAATATTAAGCATAAAAAGGAAAAAAATGATGCTGCAAAGGGCAAGATTTTTACAAAGATTGGACGTGAGCTTGCCGTTGCAGTAAAAGAAGGTGGCGGACCGGATCCGAACAACAACAGCCGTCTTCGTGATGTGATTGCAAAGGCAAAGTCCAATAACATGCCGAACGATACTATCGAGCGAAACATCAAAAAAGCTGCAGGTGAAGGTGCGGCAGATAACTATGAGCACATTACATATGAAGGATATGGACCGAACGGAACTGCAATCATCGTAAAGACACTGACAGACAATAAGAACCGTACCGCATCCAATGTCCGTAATGCATTTACAAAAGGAAACGGAAATGTAGGAACTCCGGGATGTGTGTCCTTTATGTTTGATGAAAAAGGACAGATTATCGTAGATAAAGAAGAATGTGAGATGGATTCTGACGACCTGATGATGGCTGCTTTGGATGCAGGTGCAGAAGATTTTGCAGAAGAGGAAGAAAGCTACGAGATCATTACCGCACCGGAGGATTTCAGTGAGGTTCGTTTGAAACTGGAAGAAGAAGGAATCCCGATGATCAGCGCAGAAGTGACCATGATTCCTCAGACATGGGTGGATCTGACGGATGAAGAAGACATCCGCAACATTCAGAAAACTCTGGATCTTCTGGATGAAGATGATGACGTACAGGATGTATACTATAACTGGAATGAATAAGATTCCATACAAAGGAGAATGAGATCTTGGAGAAAAGATTCATTGAGCTTTACCATGTGACGAAAGAATATTCCAAACAGTTTCGGAAAAAGACCTATCTGTCTGATATCGACAAACTGCAGGAAGATTATAAAGAATTACTGGAGGAGATCCGGTTGCTTATGGATCAGAACGATGCATGTCTTTCGAATCTGCAGGATGCATTGATTGCGGATGCAAAAGCGGATGTGGATCAGTTCGAATCCAGGCGAAAACGGGAAATTCAGGTTCTGAACAATAATATGGCGCTGGTTTCTTATTTCCTTCCGTTGATCCGCGCGATCAAAAGTCCTTATGCAGATGAATTTGCACAGCAGATCACAGAGAAATGGAACGAAACCTTTACCTCAACGACTATCGGCTGTCCCAGCGTATCTGATATTCAGGGCGGATTTAAAACCGGATTCTGTTATGTGACAACGGCAGTCTGCCAGAGTCAGAACAAACCGGATGACTGTTATGAACTGACGTTGTTGCGTCATTATCGGGATACGTATATGCTGGAAACACCGGAAAGAGAACAAATCGTAAAAGAGTATTACAATATCGCACCGACGATCGTAAAACATATTTCACAGACAGATCGTGCTGATGAGATCTATGAACAGATCTGGGAAGAGTATCTGCAGCCCTGTATCAGACTGATCGAGGCAAAAGAGCCGGACTCCTGTGAAGAACTGTATACAAAGATGGTACGAACTTTAGAGAAAAAGTATTTATATCAGTAAAAAATACAGAATGAGAGGTTTGTTGATATGAGCGATTACAAAATTGAAACAAAATGTATTCAGTCAGGATATACTCCGGGGAATGGGGAACCCAGAATCCTGCCGATTTACCAGAGTACGACTTTTAAGTACAACAGCAGCGATCAGATGGGACGCCTGTTTGATCTGGAAGAAGCCGGATATTTCTATACCAGATTACAGAACCCAACCAACGATGCAGTCGCAGCAAAGATCTGCGATCTGGAGGGTGGAGCAGCCGCGATGCTGACTTCTTCGGGACAGGCTGCCAATTTCTATGCAATCATGAATATTGTAGAAGCAGGAGACCACATTGTCTGTGCATCTGCTTTATATGGCGGAACCTATAATCTGTATGCGCATACCATCCGTAAGATGGGCGTAGAAGCAACGTTTGTAGATCCGGAATGTACACCGGAAGAACTGGATGCAGCGTTTAAATACAATACAAAAGCGGTATTCGGTGAGACTATTGCAAATCCGGCACTGACGATTCTTGATTTTGAAAAGTTTGCTAAAGCAGCTCACACACATGGCGTTCCGTTTATCGTGGATAATACCTTTGCAACCCCGATCAATTGTCGGCCGTTTGAATGGGGTGTAGATATTGTAACGCATTCCACAACAAAATACATGGACGGACATGCTGCCTGTGTTGGCGGAGCAATCGTAGACAGTGGGAACTTTGACTGGGAAGCACATGCAGATAAATTCCCGGGTCTGACGACACCGGATGAAACCTATCATGGAATTATCTACACCCAGAAATTCGGGAAGGCCGCTTATATCACAAAAGCAACTTCACAGTTGATGCGTGATCTTGGATCGATACAGTCTCCGCAGAATGCATTTCTTTTGAATCTTGGGTTGGAGACACTCCATCTTCGTATGGCACGGCATTGTGAAAATGCGATCAAGGCAGCTACCTACCTGCAGAACCATGAGAAAGTGGCATGGGTCAACTGCCCGTCACTTCCGGGAGCTCCACAGTACAATCTGGCAAAGAAATATATGCCAAACGGAACTTGCGGAGTGATCACGTTCGGACTGAAAGGCGGAAGGGATGCGGCGGTAAAGATGATGGATGCATTAAAGATGATTGCGATCGTGACACATGTAGCGGATGCAAGAAGCTGTGTCCTTCATCCTGCAAGCCATACACATCGTCAGATGAACGAGCAGGAATTATTAGAGGCAGGGGTTCAGCCAGATCTGATCCGTTTCAGTGTTGGGATTGAAAATGCTGACGATATTATCGCAGATCTGGAGCAGGCATTGCAGGCAGTATAAAATATCCGCAATGATCAGACGAATTTGCCGAATAGAAGTTTTATATACGATTTAACTTTGAGAAAACAAAAAGCTGTGATACAAGGGTATCGGGGAATGATACTATGTATGGCAGCTTTTTTGTCGTATGCTGCCTTTTGACGGATAGACGCAGATATTCCTTGCAGTACATTTTGTTTTTAGATCAGATCTACTTTCAGTATGGAATAGAAAATCGGTTGATAGGTTAGAAGTTTTAGAATAGAAAAAACTTTTCTCCCTATACTAATATTGTAAATATACGGCTCGGATATATAACGAAGAGTATAATGATCCGTGAAATAAGAACGGATAAACGAGAGGAGAATTGTTACATGGATGAATCCAAAAAAGGAACCGGTGAAATGGGAGAATTAGGGGACACAAAGCTGAATCAGAATCAGAGGAAACACAATATCCAGTTACTCACGATCATCGGTGAAATCGAAGGACATGAATCTGCGGCATCCAATACCAAAGCAACAAAGTACGAGCATTTACTGCCCAGACTTGCACAGGCAGAGGATGACGATGAGGTAGACGGAGTACTGATTCTGTTGAATACAATGGGAGGGGATGTAGAGGCAGGGCTGGCCATTGCGGAGATGATCGCTTCGCTCAGCAAACCGACCGTCTCTCTGGTTCTGGGAGGCAGTCATTCCATCGGAGGCCCAATGGCTGTTGCGGCAGATTATTCCTATATCGTGCCGACCGGGACTATGATCGTACATCCGGTGCGCTCGAATGGAATGTTTATCGGAACCATTCAGAGTTACCGGAATATGGAGAAGACTCAGGATCGGATCACCGGCTTTATCTCCAGACATTCCAACATTTCCCAGAAACGGCTGGAAGAACTGATGCTGAACAGTTCTCAGCTTGTGAAGGATGTGGGAACCATGCTGGAAGGAGAAGATGCGGTGAAAGAGGGGATGATTGATTCGGTAGGCGGGATCAGCGACGCCATGAACAAGTTGCATGAAATGATAGACAGAAAAAATGGAAAATGATATACTTAAGATACTATGCCGTAGCTGTCGGTTAAGAAGGGGAGGAACTTAGATGGCTGCAAAGACAACAAAAAGTAAAAAGACATCAAGCGCAAAAAAGAAAAAAACAACAGCGTCCACCCAGGCACAGGAGGGACTTTACAGCGAAATCGTCATTCTGATTTCGCTTGCTGTTTGTGTATTATTGATTTTAAGTAATTTCGGGATCGGCGGGATTGTAGGAGGAGCAGTCTCATCCGTTCTCTTTGGGATTTTCGGATTTCTGGCTTATATTATGCCGATTCTGTTATTCTGTGGAATCTGGTTTCTGATTTCGAACAGGGGAAATGGACATGCTTATCTGAAATTTGCAGCAGCGGTTCTGTTTATCTGTATGCTCTGTACATTCCTGGAACTGATCACCAATTCCTATTCTGTTTCGTCTACTCTTGGAGATTGCTACAAATCTGCCAGCGCGCACCGAAACGCAGGCGGTCTGGTAGGCGGACTCTTTGTACATATTCTCTGTCCGCTTTTCGGTGTGGCAGGTACGTATGTGTTAGTAATCGTGCTGTTATTGATCAGTATGATTCTGATTACGGAACGTTCTTTGTTCAAGGTGTTGAAAAAGGGCGGTGCGAAAGCAGGAGAATCTGCAAGAAAACGAAGAGAAACCGCCCAGATCAGAAAACAGGAGCTTCAGAAAGAAACTGGGAAAGCCAAAGCAACGAAAGCAAAATCGGATGCAAAAGAGAAAAAGAGCCGAAAGGATCAGAAAGTTTCCGGCGTATCTTTTGCAACCACTTTAGTCGGAAAATCTCCGAATGTCAAAGAATTGTATGCGGAAGAAGCAGCGGAAAATGCATCAGATGATCAGACGATGCAGGCAGATGATTTTGTCATCAATCGTCCAGAGGAGAGTGAGCTTTTCGCGGATCTTCCGGAAGATTCCGGAATGGTTGCAGAATCTGTTCAGGAAATGGATTCTGTACCGGAAGAAAAACCAAAGAAATCAACGCCAAGAAAAAAGAAAACCGACCCGGAAGAACTTTCCAAACAGATTTCTTCGGTGGAAGAAGAACGGAAAGAGACAGAACTTTCTTCCGAAGCTGCGATCGAACAGTATAGACAGCCGCCGCTCTCATTATTGAAAAAAGGAAGCGGACATAAGGGAGATTCGGATGCCCATTTGAGAGCAACAGCCCTCAAACTGGAGCAGACCCTGCAGAATTTCGGAGTAAAGGTGCATGTTACCAACGCAAGCTGTGGACCTTCCGTTACGCGATATGAGATTCAGCCGGAGCAGGGAGTGAAGGTCAGCAAGATCGTGGGCTTGGCAGACGATATCAAATTGAATCTTGCTGTGGCAGATCTTCGAATCGAGGCACCGATTCCCGGAAAAGCAGCGGTGGGAATTGAGGTTCCGAACAAAGAAACGAGTCCGGTTATGCTCCGGGATCTGCTGGAAAGCGAAGAGTTTCAGAAGAGTACTTCCAAGATGTCCTTCGCAGTCGGAAAAGATATTTCCGGTAAGACGATCGTGTCGGATATTGCCAAGATGCCGCATGTGCTGGTGGCCGGTGCAACTGGATCCGGTAAATCAGTGTGCATCAATACTTTGATCATGAGTATTTTATATAAGGCTTCTCCGGACGAAGTAAAGATGATCATGATTGATCCGAAAGTCGTAGAACTGAGCGTTTATAATGGAATTCCTCATCTTTTGATCCCTGTTGTGACAGATCCGAAGAAAGCGTCCGGAGCGCTGAACTGGGCAGTTGCGGAGATGATGAATCGATATCAGCTCTTTGCGGAATTTAATGTTCGTGATATGAAAGGGTTCAATGCAAAGCTTGACGAACTGGAGAAAGCGGGAACGGAAGAAAACCTGCCCAAGAAGATGTTCCAACTTGTAGTGATCGTGGACGAGTTGGCGGATTTGATGATGGTAGCACCGGGAGAAGTGGAGAGTGCAATCTGCCGTCTCGCACAGTTGGCGCGTGCCGCAGGGATTCATCTGATCCTTGCAACGCAGAGACCTTCTGTTAATGTTATTACCGGTCTGATCAAGGCCAATATGCCATCTAGAATTGCATTTTCCACCACATCGGGAGTGGATTCCAGAACCATTATCGATATGAATGGTGCGGAAAAACTACTTGGAAAAGGAGACATGCTGTTCTATCCGGCAGGATACCCGAAACCGGTTCGTGTACAGGGGTCCTTTGTATCGGATCAGGAAGTGCAGAAAGTCGTAGATTATTTGATTGATCATAATGGAAAAGCGTCTTATAGCGAAGAGATTGAAGAACACGTCAATGCCAATGCGGGAACTGAGGTTTCCATGCCGGGAGAGGATTCATCAAAAGAAGAGCGTGATGCTTATTTCGTAGATGCCGGTAAATTTATCATTGAAAAAGAAAAAGCATCCATCGGAATGTTACAGCGAATGTTTAAAATCGGTTTCAACAGAGCTGCACGAATTATGGACCAGCTTTGTGAAGCGGGAGTCGTTGGCGGCGAAGAAGGAACCAAGCCCAGAAAGATTCTGATGACTATGGAAGAATTCGAAACTTATCTGGCGGGAGAGGGCGAATCGTAAAGCAGTTGCAAAGAATACACAGCAAATCAACAGGGAGGAACACAAGATGAGCAAAGAAATGAAATCAGACATCGAAATCGCACAGGAAGCAAAAGTAGAACATATCCGTGATGTGGCGGCAAGAATTGGAATTGAGGAGTCCGATCTGATTTATTATGGAAACAATAAGGCAAAGATTTCCGACGAACTCTGGAACAAAGTGAAAGATCGCCCGGACGGAAAACTTGTCTTGGTAACTGCCATCAATCCGACCGCAGGCGGAGAGGGAAAAACTACGATCACAGTCGGACTTGGACAGGCAATGGCACATATCGGTAAGAAAGCGGTTATCGCACTTCGTGAGCCATCTCTCGGCCCATGTTTTGGAGTAAAAGGCGGAGCAGCCGGAGGCGGATATTCTCAGGTTGTGCCGATGGAAGATCTGAATCTCCATTTTACAGGAGATTTTCATGCGATTACATCAGCCAATAACCTTCTGGCAGCTTTGTTGGACAACCATATTCAGCAGGGCAACGAAAAGCGGATCGATCCAAGACAGGTTGTCTGGAAACGCTGTGTGGACATGAATGACCGTGTACTTCGAAATGTGGTCGTTGGATTAGGTAAGAAATCAGACGGAACAGTTCGGGAAGATCATTTTGTAATCACGGTAGCATCTGAGATCATGGCCATCCTTTGTCTTGCAGATGATCTGGCAGATCTGAAAAGGCGTCTGGATCGGATTATCGTTGCCTATGATTATGATGGCAATCCGGTAACCGCAAAAGATATCAAAGCTACAGGTGCTATGGCCGCACTGTTAAAAGATGCGATCAAACCAAATCTTGTACAGACTCTGGAGCATACACCGGCTCTCGTGCATGGCGGCCCGTTTGCAAATATCGCGCATGGATGTAACAGTGTCCGTGCCACAAAGACTGCATTAAAATTAGGTGATATCGCAATCACGGAAGCAGGTTTTGGTGCAGATCTGGGTGCAGAGAAATTTATGGATATCAAATGCCGTGTAGCTGGTCTTGCCCCAGATGCAGTAGTTTTAGTTGCAACAATCCGCGCATTGAAGTATAATGGAGGGGTTGCAAAGGATCAGTTGAGTAAATCAAATCTGGATGCATTGAAAAAAGGAATTGTAAATCTTGAGAAACACATTGAGAATATTCAGAAATTTGATGTTCCGGTGATTGTGACTCTGAATTCCTTTATTACAGATACTCCGGAAGAGGTTGCATTTGTCAAAGAATTCTGTGAGGAAAGAGACTGTGAATTTGCCCTTGCGGAAGTATGGAAAAAAGGTGGAAAAGGTGGAGTTGAACTGGCTGAGAAGGTTGTGAAAACACTGGAAACCAAAGAAAGCAAATTCCACCCATTATATGCAGATGAACTTCCGCTTGCAGAAAAGATTGAAACAATAGCAAAAGAAATCTATGGAGCGAGAGGGGTTATCTTCGAAAATACTGCAAAGAAACAGCTTGCAAAGATTGAGGAGATGGGATTTGGTTCCTTCCCGGTTTGCATGGCAAAGAATCAGTATTCTCTGTCGGATGATGCCAAACTTCTCGGTCGTCCGAAAGATTTTGACATTCATATCCGTGAGGTCTATGTCAGCGCAGGAGCTGGTTTCGTCGTAGCATTGACAGGAGCCGTACTTACCATGCCTGGTTTACCGAAATCACCGGCTGCTTATCAGATTGATGTGACAGATGACGGAAAAATCACCGGATTGTTTTAAGGAGAAGAGAAATGGCACGGTTAATCGATGGAAAGCTTATTTCCAAGCAAATTAAAGATGAATTAAAAGAAGAAGCGGCACAGTTAAAAGAGCAGGGAATCGTTCCCTGCCTTGCCGTGATTCAGGTAGGACATGATCCGGCATCTACGGTTTATGTCAACAATAAAAAGAAAGCCTGCGCTTATGTGGGAATCGAATCAAAAGCGTTTGAACTGGAAGAAGATATTTCCCAGCAGGAATTACTGAATCTGGTTGAGTCATTGAATCAGGACGATAGTGTAAATGGAATCTTAGTGCAACTTCCTCTGCCGAAACACATCGATGAAGATGTGGTGATCCAGACAATCAGTCCGAAAAAGGACGTGGATGGTTTCCATCCGGTCAGTGTGGGGAATCTTTGGATCGGAGATAAGGGGTTTGTATCCTGTACACCGGCAGGAATTATTCAGCTTTTAAAGCGTTCCGGAATTTCAATCGAAGGGAAAAACTGCGTGGTTGTGGGACGCAGCAATATTGTCGGAAAACCGATGGCATGTCTGATGTTGCGGGAAAATGCAACCGTTACCGTGACACATTCTCACACACAGAATCTGAAAGAGATTACATCAAAGGCGGATATTCTGATCGTAGCGATCGGAAAACGTGAATTCATCACAGCAGATTACGTCAAAGAGGGAGCTGTCGTAATCGATGTGGGAATGCACAGAAACGAAGAGAACAAACTTTGCGGAGATGTGAATTTTAAAGAGGTAGAACCGAAAGCATCTGCCATCACACCGGTTCCGGGAGGAGTAGGACCGATGACAATTGCAATGTTGATGAATAATTGTATGGATGCAGTACGTTAATAGGAGGGAACATTTATGAAATGTACACGTTGCGGTGCGTACATTCCAGATGGGGAGTTATATTGCAGCGAATGTGGCTGCGAAGTACAGATCGTTCCGGATTATAATCCGTTGGATGATGTACTGACGAAAGAAGTAAAAGGATCCATTGACAGTTATACCAGACCGATGCGGACAAATGATATCAATAATCGCTCTGAGAACACCGGCCGGAGAAGAGCTGTTACAGGGAATATGCGCAGAGAACGGGAAAGAGACCGTGAGCGGGAACTGGCGGAAGAAAAGAGAAGACAGCAGATTGCCAGAAAAAAAGCGATGAAACAGAAAAAGAAAAAAAGACGGATTATTTTCGCCTGTCTGTTAGTCCTGTTTGTGATTGCGGCATTTGTTTTTTATAAGAATTCCTATGTAGGAGTAGTGAAAAGCGGAGAAAAGGCATTAAATGCCGGAAATTATACCGAAGCCGAAAACAAATTTACGCAGGCGATCCATAAAAATAAAAAACGTCCGGAGGCATATACTGGTCTGGCAAATGTATACAAAGCGCAGGATGAACTGGATGCTGCGGAAGCTGTTTTCCTGAATGTTCTGAAAGATCAGAATTCCAATGCAGATCTGTACGAAGCAACGGTGAAGTTTTATCTGGATACCGATCAGGCAGCAAAGATACCTGATCTTCTGGATGAAAGCTCTTCCAGTGTGAAGAAAGCGTTGTCTGAGTATATCATTGAAGTCCCGGAGTTCAGTCTGGAGGAAGGGTCTTTTGATGAGGTACAGCAGGTGTCCTTATCTTCAGAGGAAGATCAGATTTATTATACAACGGATGGCAGTCAGCCTTCGACCTCCAGCACCAAATATACAGAACCGATTCTTCTGAACGAGGGAGAGAATACGGTCAAGGCAATTTCGGTTAATAAGAAGGGAATTCCAAGCCTGACTGTGACAAAGACTTATAATATTGATATTCCGGTTGCAGACGCACCGGCAGTCACACCGTCTACCGGACAGTATGAACAGGCAATGAAGATTACCATTCAGGTTCCGGACGGTTATACCGCCTATTATACAACGGACGGTACAACACCAAGTGAGTCATCGAATACTTATTTAGAACCATTTGATATGCCGGAAGGGAAAACCGTCCTTCAGGTTGTTTTGATCAATGGACAGGGTAAGATGTCCCAGATTACCACACGAAGCTATGAGTTGGATCTGGGTGGAGACGAAGAAGAATAATGGAATATAAAGCTTGAAAAACAGGGAAGGATGCATTTTTTATGGAAAGATGTATCCTTCTCTTTTTTTACGCGAAGTAACGAGCCAAAGTCTGTGCCTGGGTTTGAAACTTTTTTCCCTTTCGCGAAAGGAATGCATAAGGGAACATCCGAAGCCCCAGTACTTTCTGAGAGCGTGTGCAAGCACCGCTCGAAAGATATTTCTATGGGGCGAAGGTAAACGTAAGCGGTTCCCGCTGCAACCTTTCGCGGGAGGATAATGGCTCCAACACATTTTGTCCTATAACTCTGCTTTGTCTTATACCCCGGGATTGATAGTCATTTAAATATGAATACATTGTGAATTTTGTATAAAGATTTAGAAGTTCCGTGCATTTTCCTCCACATTGTGATATAATTAACACAGTAGCAAGATGTAATGAGAAAGGAGATCTATATTATGGGAAGATTTACATTACCAAGAGACATTTATCACGGAAAAGGAGCTTTAGAGGAATTAAAAAATTTAAAAGGATCTAAAGCGATGTTGGTTGTAGGCGGAGGCTCTATGAAACGCCAGGGATTTCTTGATAAGGCTGTTGGTTATCTGAAAGAGGCAGGTATGGAAGTAGAACTGTTCGAAGGTGTTGAACCGGATCCTTCCGTAGAAACTGTTATGAAGGGTGCCGAAGCAATGCGTGCATTTGGACCGGACTGGATCGTTGCCATGGGAGGAGGATCTCCGATCGATGCAGCAAAAGCAATGTGGGCATTTTATGAATATCCGGAAGTGACTTTCCAGGATCTGATCACTCCGTTCAGTTTCCCGGAACTGCGTCAGAAAGCAAAATTTGCTGCAATTCCATCTACATCAGGAACAGCGACAGAAGTTACAGCATTCTCTGTTATCACAGATTACAGCACAGGTGTAAAATATCCGCTGGCAGACTTTAACATTACACCGGATGTTGCAATCGTTGATCCGGATCTGGTAGCAGGACTTCCGGCAAAACAGGTTGCATACACAGGTATGGATGCTCTGACACATGCAATTGAAGCTTATGTTTCTACCCTGAATTGTGCTTATACAGATCCGCTGGCTATCCAGGCAATCGAGATGGTATTCGATTATCTGCCGGCTTCTTATAATGGAAATATGGACGCAAGAGCTAAGATGCACGATGCACAGTGCTTGGCAGGAATGGCATTCTCCAATGCGTTACTTGGAATCGTACATTCTATGGCGCACAAGACTGGTGCTGCATTCTCCACAGGACATATTACACATGGTTGTGCCAATGCAATGTATCTGCCATACGTTATCAAATATAACGCAAAAGATCCGATCGCTGCAAAACGTTATGCAGAGATTGCAAGAAGAGTAGGGCTTCCGGGAACTTCAGAACAGGCATTAATTAACAGCCTCTGTGAGAAGATTGATGACTTCAATGTAAAACTTTCCATTCCGAAGACTCTGAAAGAATTTGGTATCATTGAAGACGAGTTCAAAGAGAAGATTGCTAAGATTTCTGAACTGGCTGTTGGCGATGCATGTACAGGATCCAACCCGCGTGCAATTGATCCGGCAACAATGGAAAAACTGTTCACCTGCATCTATTACGGAACAGAAGTTGACTTTTAAGTTGCTTCCTGATTGATAGTTATTTCATAATCAATCCAAAAGATACATAAATTATTAACAAAAAAACCGTTGTTTCAACAGGGAAAAATGTTATTTTTGCCCTGTTGGACTGCGGTTTTTTCTTGCAATATGGCAGCAGAAAATAGCGTATTATATTCCATGAGCATTTTTACAAGGAGGAGAATCATGTATAAGATATTAAAAGCAGAAAAACTGGCCGAAAAAATCTTTCTGATGGATGTACATGCACCACGTGTTGCAAGTCACTGTCAGCCGGGACAGTTTGTGATTGTTAAAATGGACGACAAAGGTGAGCGTATTCCTTTAACAATATGTGATTATGATCGTGAGGCAGGAACGATTACAATCGTATTCCAGGAAGTCGGAGCATCTACCACAAAGATGGCAAACTTAAAAGAGGGAGACAGCTTCCGCGATTTCGTAGGACCGCTGGGATGTGCTTCTGAATTTATCCACGAAGACCTGGAAGAACTGAAGAATAAGAAGATGCTGTTTGTCGCAGGTGGAGTCGGAGCAGCTCCGGTTTATCCGCAGGTAAAATGGCTGCATGCACATGGAATCAATGCAGACGTTATCGTTGGTTCCAAGACAAAAGATATGCTGATCCTTGAAAAAGAGATGGAAGCAGTTGCAGGAAATCTGTATGTTACAACGGATGACGGATCTTACGGACGTTCCGGTATGGTTACCGCAGTAATCGAAGATCTGGTACAGAATGAAGGAAAACATTATGATGTATGTGTTGCAATCGGACCGATGATCATGATGAAGTTCGTATGCCTTCTGACAAAGAAGCTGGAGAGATCCCGACTATCGTCAGCATGAACCCGATCAT
>NZ_BHGK01000003.1 GCF_003574295.1 Mediterraneibacter butyricigenes | reverse complement strand
TTCTCGATGAATGACTATCTGTTGGAGTGTGGAATTGAGCAAGCCAGACTGCTGATGGAAGACAAGTCTACAACGACCTGGGAAAATCTGAAATTCAGTTTCGGTCTTTATGGCGCTGATTTTTTGAACAGTGATCTTCATGGGAAAAAGGTGGGAATCGTGACCAATGATTTTCATGTGTGCCGTGCTCTGATGATGGCGAAAAAAACAAGGCTATAAAAAGGTGCAGGGAGTACCGGCATCTTCCAATCCGGTCCTGTTTTTAAATTATCTGGTACGGGAGTTTTTCGCATGTGCACAGACGCTGCTATATTACAGGAAAAGATAAAGAAAAAAATATAGAGAAAGACAATAGAAAAAAAGAAAACGAGGTGGAAGAGACGGATGAGTGAAATGTTAAGAGCAATAAAAACGGATGAGTTTAAGGGAGTCAATGACTGCTATACCCTGAACAACGGAGTGAAGATTCCGTGCGTAGGATTCGGAACCTATAAGGCTGCGCAGGACGAGAGTGAGCGAGTGATCAAAACGGCGATCGAAGCAGGATATCGTTGTTTTGATACAGCATCCTTTTATGGAACGGAACCATATCTTGGAACGGCAATCAAAGAAAGCAAAATACCAAGAGAAGAATTTTTTATTTCTTCCAAAGCATGGAAAACGGAGATGGGATATTCTCAGGTAAAAGAGGCTTTTGAAAGAACTCTTGAGAATCTTCAGACGGATTATCTGGATCTCTATCTGATCCACTGGCCGCTTCCGGAAGTAGGATATAAAGACTGGAAACAGTTGAATATTGATACCTGGCGTGGAATGGAAGAGCTGTATAAAGCAGGAAAGGTAAAAGCAATTGGTGTCTGCAATTATCTGCCACATCATCTGGATAATCTGATCGATAACTGTCAGATAATTCCGGCGGTAGATCAGATTGAAGTACATCCGGGGTATACCCAGGAAAGCGTACTTTCTTACTGCAAAGAACATGAAATCCTGGTTCAGGCATGGAGTCCGATCGGAAGAATGAGAATGATGTCGGAACCACTGATCGTAGAACTGGCAGAAAAATATAAAGTTTCACCGGTACAGATCTGTCTGCGTTATGAAGTACAGAGGGGAATTTTGCCGTTGCCGAAATCCTCTGCGATGGAGCGGATGAAACAGAACATGGATCTGTTTGGCTTTGAGATTTCCAGAGAAGATATGTGGCGGATCACAACGCTGCCTCCGATGGGATGGTCGGGTGAACATCCGGATCGAATCCGTGTGAAAGTGGTAGAAAGCACAGAACCATATGAGGCTTAAGGTGTATCGTGCACCAGTGGCTCAAAGTGAAACGAAAGTATAAGCGGAAAAGCAGTGTGTGGAAAAGGGGTTCCGCGCTGTACAAACAGAAATGTTTTATTATACATAAAATCTGAAAAAATGAGCAGACTATCTCCGATCAATAAATTTGAGGAGGTAGAAAAATGCCAAAATTAAAATGCAGCGTGCAGACATGTGCGCACAATCATCAGTTTTTATGCGATTTAGATCAGATTCAGGTGGGAGGTAATCAAGCCTGTTCCCCAAGTGAGACACAGTGTGACAGTTTTACGGAAAGAAAAGAAAGCGGCTATTCAAATGCGGCCGGCGGGGGATGCCACTGTTCCGAAACAACCGGAATCGACTGTCAGGCAGAAAAATGTATGTACAATGAAGCATGTAAGTGTCAGGCCGGACGAATCAGCGTAGAGGGTGGTCAGGCAAAGCAGTGTCAGGGTACGGAGTGTGCAACTTTTAAGATGTAGAGGGGTTTCATGAAGTGTTTTACTGCTTTGAAGTGTAAAAATTATCTGCGGGGAGATAAACTTTATCTCCCTTTTTCTATCTGAGGCTCAAAAAGGTTATTTAAGGATTGTTAAGTATATTTGAAAGATAATAAAATGGGAGTACAAAATGAAAAAAAGATGGATAGTTATATTGGGAATAATGCTGGTAGTTGTTGGGGGATATTTAACATATAGTAAGTTGTTTGTTTCTTCAAAATATGTTGGGATTTGGAATTCTGAAAGTTCGGGAAAAACAATAGAAATATTCAGGGATGGCACAGTCTTTATTATCAAAAAGGTAAAAGTAGTGATAAAGAAATCGTTTACACTGCGGAAGAGGGAAAATTGAGTGATGGACATATTATAATGAAAGACAGATTTGATTCTCAGGGATGTTTGGATACATATTCAGCAGTAGAGGAAATTCCAAAAGATGATTTTTTACCGATTTCTATTGTATATGATATGGAATTTCAGGGTACAGAAGCTTGTACAATAATGAATGCAGAAAGACGAAATACAGATCAACGTGTTGCGTTTGTTAAAAGTTCTAATAAAGTGAAAAAAGAAAAGTTGGGAGAAAAAAGGGAAGCCAGTGATTATCAAATTACAGTGTTTTTGATGAGGATATTTCGGAGCAAAAGTTAGCTGAATTGAAAAATGAAATAGAAAAAATGAATGGTGTAGTATCGGTTACATATATTTCACCGGAAAAAGCATGGGAAAATTTTCAAGAAACATACTATAAAGAAGGGGAAGTGCTTGTAGATGGATTTAAAGACGATCGTCTTTAAATCCATCTACAAGCACTTCCCCTTCTTTATAGTATGTTTCTTGAAAATTTTCCCATGCTTTTTCCGGTGAAATATATGTAACCGATACTACACCATTCATTTTTCTATTTCATTTTTCAATTCAGCTAACTTTTGCTCCGAAATATCCTCATCAAAAAACACTGTAATTTGATAATCACTGGCTTCCCTTTTTTCTCCCAACTTTCTTTTTTCACTTTATTAGAACTTTTAACAAACGCAACACGTTGATCTGTATTTCGTCTTTCTGCATTCATTATTGTACAAGCTTCTGTACCCTGAAATTCCATATCATATACAATAGAAATCGGTAAAAAATCATCTTTTGGAATTTCCTCTACTGCTGAATATGTATCCAAACATCCTGAGAATCAAATCTGTCTTTCATTATAATATGTCCATCACTCAATTTTCCTCTTCCGCAGTGTAAACGATTTCTTTATCACTACTTTTACCTTTTTGATAATAAAAGACTGTGCCATCCCTGAATATTTCTATTGTTTTTCCCGAACTTTCAGAATTCCAAATCCCAACATATTTGAAGAAACAAAACAACTTACTATATGTTAAATATCCCCCAACAACTACCAGCATTATTCCCAATATAACTATCCATCTTTTTTTCATTTTGTACTCCCATTTTATTATCTTTCAAATATACTTAACAATCCTTAAATAACCTTTTTGAGCCTCAGATAGAAAAAGGGAGATAAAGTTTATCTCCCCGCAGATAATTTTTACACTTCAAAGCAGTAAAACACTTCATGAAACCCCTCTACATCTTAAAAGTTGCACACTCCGTACCCTGACACTGCTTTGCCTGACCACCCTCTACGCTGATTCGTCCGGCCTGACACTTACATGCTTCATTGTACATACATTTTTCTGCCTGACAGTCGATTCCGGTTGTTTCGGAACAGTGGCATCCCCCGCCGGCCGCATTTGAATAGCCGCTTTCTTTTCTTTCCGTAAAACTGTCACACTGTGTCTCACTTGGGGAACAGGCTTGATTACCTCCCACCTGAATCTGATCTAAATCGCATAAAAACTGATGATTGTGCGCACATGTCTGCACGCTGCATTTTAATTTTGGCATTTTTCTACCTCCTCAAATTTATTGATCGGAGATAGTCTGCTCATTTTTCAGATTTTATGTATAATAAAACATTTCTGTTTGTACAGCGCGGAACCCCTTTTCCACACACTGCTTTTCCGCTTATACTTTCGTTTCACTTTGAGCCACTGGTGCACGATACACCTTAAGCCTCATATGGTTCTGTGCTTTCTACCACTTTCACACGGATTCGATCCGGATGTTCACCCGACCATCCCATCGGAGGCAGCGTTGTGATCCGCCACATATCTTCTCTGGAAATCTCAAAGCCAAACAGATCCATGTTCTGTTTCATCCGCTCCATCGCAGAGGATTTCGGCAACGGCAAAATTCCCCTCTGTACTTCATAACGCAGACAGATCTGTACCGGTGAAACTTTATATTTTTCTGCCAGTTCTACGATCAGTGGTTCCGACATCATTCTCATTCTTCCGATCGGACTCCATGCCTGAACCAGGATTTCATGTTCTTTGCAGTAAGAAAGTACGCTTTCCTGGGTATACCCCGGATGTACTTCAATCTGATCTACCGCCGGAATTATCTGACAGTTATCGATCAGATTATCCAGATGATGTGGCAGATAATTGCAGACACCAATTGCTTTTACCTTTCCTGCTTTATACAGCTCTTCCATTCCACGCCAGGTATCAATATTCAACTGTTTCCAGTCTTTATATCCTACTTCCGGAAGCGGCCAGTGGATCAGATAGAGATCCAGATAATCCGTCTGAAGATTCTCAAGAGTTCTTTCAAAAGCCTCTTTTACCTGAGAATATCCCATCTCCGTTTTCCATGCTTTGGAAGAAATAAAAAATTCTTCTCTTGGTATTTTGCTTTCTTTGATTGCCGTTCCAAGATATGGTTCCGTTCCATAAAAGGATGCTGTATCAAAACAACGATATCCTGCTTCGATCGCCGTTTTGATCACTCGCTCACTCTCGTCCTGCGCAGCCTTATAGGTTCCGAATCCTACGCACGGAATCTTCACTCCGTTGTTCAGGGTATAGCAGTCATTGACTCCCTTAAACTCATCCGTTTTTATTGCTCTTAACATTTCACTCATCCGTCTCTTCCACCTCGTTTTCTTTTTTTCTATTGTCTTTCTCTATATTTTTTTCTTTATCTTTTCCTGTAATATAGCAGCGTCTGTGCACATGCGAAAAACTCCCGTACCAGATAATTTAAAAACAGGACCGGATTGGAAGATGCCGGTACTCCCTGCACCTTTTTATAGCCTTGTTTTTTCGCCATCATCAGAGCACGGCACACATGAAAATCATTGGTCACGATTCCCACCTTTTCCCATGAAGATCACTGTTCAAAAAATCAGCGCCATAAAGACCGAAACTGAATTTCAGATTTTCCCAGGTCGTTGTAGACTTGTCTTCCATCAGCAGTCTGGCTTGCTCAATTCCACACTCCAACAGATAGTCATTCATCG
>NZ_BHGK01000002.1 GCF_003574295.1 Mediterraneibacter butyricigenes | reverse complement strand
CCTTTTGCAACATATTCATAGACCTCATTTGCCATCGCATCCACATTATCCAGATCATTTCCGTATTTCTCGCAGTCCAGACAATCCTTTCTCAGCTTTTCACAGCCTTCAAAGTTCTTTAAGACTGCCTGTTCCATCTCTGTTAATGTATACTTCTTTTCTTCAAACACAAGCTTTTTGATTGCCCACAAAGAATCCGAAGTATTAATATTCCCATAGGTTTCACAGGTGCCACCCAGATATCGCACTCCTCCGTCCAAAAGAGCCTTGCCGCGCTCCAGACAGTCATCCATCAGAATACTGGTAAACAGGAAACTGACATGTTCATTCATGATCCTGTATGACTGAAACTGGCTTCTGCTGCCAGATCCATATAATAGTCCAGTACTTCTTTATACCCTGCAAAAAAGTCCTCAAAACTTTTTATTCCTTCCAGTTTCTTTGGCTTCAATTCTCCCAGTTTAAATTGACCATCCATCGGATCAATTCCCTGATTCATGTAAATTGTCAGAATCTTCAGCAGGTTGATACAGATATTGGGGGTTCCGGTACTCTGTCCCCAAATCACAAATTCCGTACATCCAAACGGTACATATCTCTTCGCAGTCTCTTCATCGACACGCATTCCGTAAGATACCGCCGGAATATTCACTTCATCATTATATAAAGTCGGATAGGTCGCACCTTTTCCCAGTGCTTCCATCACGTCTTCCCACACATCTTCCGGAGTATCTTTTTCCAGACGAAGTGTAAATTGCGGTTCCACATATTTTACGTTTTTGCACACCTTCATGGCGATGCGCATAAACTGATCTGCTTCTTTCGGATAGCGTCTTCCTTTTCCGCCCACAATCACACGGCCGTTCACCGTCGTCCTGCGGTTTTCGATCATCGTCCAGAGAGATTTCAGGTACCGGTACGCTTCTTCTTCCGATAATCTGCCCGCCTCCAGGTCTGCTGCCAGATATGGTCCCAGAAAATCATCCAGTCTTCCGTAATTAATCACACCCGCCAGCAATGCATACAGCCATAAGAGCTGCAACGCCTGATGAAATGTAACCGGCTTATGGTCTTTCAGGTATTCCAGACCATCTGCAATCCGCTGCAATTCCTGTCTTCTTTTCTGATTTGTTTCCGGGAGCTGCTCCATTTGCTGTAATGCCCGGTTTTTCAATGCTTCTGCACTTTCTGTCACAATCTCCAGACACTCCAGACAAGTCTGATAGAATTCATTTTCCGGATCTGCATTGATCTTTTTTTGAATCCGCTCCTTTAATCCCGGAATTCCCAACTCCAGCAGTAAATGATAATCCAACATCATTCCGGAAAGTCTTGCCGTAGCAATCATCGGATATTCCACATCAATGAATCTTCCGATTGTCGTCTCCGTCAGGATCTCTTTACAATACAGAACTTTCAGATCCTGATTCTCCCAATATCGATAAAGTTCTTCCACCCGATCTGAATATTCTTTTCCTTCTTTTTCGATTTCCCGTTGAAATGCCCGAAGTTTGTTAAAAACACAATAATGTCCGACTCCGCCTATGGAAGTAACGGTACCAAAACCGATCGGCAGAAAGTCCAGGCGTCCCGCGATCAGATCCTGTTCCTCAATCGAACGGAACAATGCCGGGAAAATCACCTTCAGGCACTCTACTTCTCTCCGCTCTTTGGATCGGTTTAAATTCGCCTTGTGAGTATCCGTATATTGCTCCATTCGTTCCAATTGCCAGATCAAGCTCTTTTCACATTTTATCTTTTTACTGACTTCTACGTTCTGACTTCCTTCTATATCAAATCTGACCATTATGACACCCCATTCTTTTTTCGGTCCATTCCATATTTTTCCAACATCGCAGCCCCGATGATCCCTGCATCATTTCCACATTCTGCCAGACGAATTTCCGGGACTCCAATCACATCAGCCGCATAAGTATTCTCCATAACTTTCTTTTTTAATGGAAGGAGCAATGTGTCTCCCACATTAGAAACTCCTCCGCCCAATATAATAATCTCCGGACGAAAGATCACGATAAAACTGGACATCGCACAGGAAGGTAATCCACATATTGTAAGAATACATTTTGTGCAACCTGATCTCCCATCTCATAAGCATCCCCTTTCAAGGTACAGACTTCGCTAACCCGCAAGCCCACACACCAGAGATGTAAAAACATCATTCTCAGATGTTCTGGAAACTGTGAAAGATTCTGTATGATTTCCATATACACGTCCTCTTCCACGCTTCTGTTGTGATGCACTGGAATCTCTTTTTCCCAGTAATAGGATGCATAAAACGGAACTTTTTTTATATATCCTTTTACTTCCAGAAACTTCATAAAAAACTGAATTGCGGTAACATTTGTATTAAATGTCTTTGCTCCCATTGATCCGTTCTGCAGATTTTTTAAATAAGTGTCTATCAGACCGGCATCGCACTCTGTCACATCTATCTGATGTTCATCGATCTCCTGCAAAAAGTTTCTGATTGTTCGGAATCTTTCATAAACGGTGCTGAGTGCCAGTTCCCCGATTCCTATTTCATACTTCATGTATTCCTGAAGCAGCCATCGGTTCTTGGGATACAAAACTTCCTGAAACGATATTCTTTCTATACTGTCACTTTGATTCCGTCGTTCTTTTGCAATATGAAACCGATCTAAGTACCAGACAGCCGCATCCCATCGGATTTCATCTGCCTGTACAAAAATCACTTTACGGGCAGTCTCCACAATTGTCCTCAGCCGTTTTCGCCGTTGTTCCTTTTCGACTTTCTGCTCCAGGTAGCTCTGAAATAATGTTTCCTGTTTCAGCTCCATCAGATGGATATCTGTGATCTGCTCCCGGATACAAAATTCATAAAAAAACTGTAGCCCGGTCAGTTTATATTCCCTCAGCTGTGAAACCTCATAATGTTCCAGAATATATTCCAGTACCGTAAAAATCTGGCGTTTCATTTTTTCACTGGCTGCCGCTTTAAAATTCCAAACCATATTGCTCCGACACCGTACCGTCTCTACGCTCTTTACTATTGTCTGCTCCGAATGGTATGGGACAAACAGGATTTCATTTTTATATTTCCATTCACATTCCCTCTGTCCTGCCGGAGTTTTCATTCGCACCCGGATGTACGACTGTCGTATCCGGTCGAATGTTCCGGTGTATCGGTAAAGGTATTTTTGCTTTATCAACGGTGTTATGTATGATTCAAATTTCTTTCGCAGTTCATAATCTATTTCCGAGAGACGTTCTACCATCTCATCTGCCAGAAACAACAGAATCTGTTCTGTAATAGAACTTCCTGCTTCCTCTTCTGCATACTCACGGACTTCCTTTCGTAGCTGCTCAATCCGCCTGCTCCGTTCCTCTTCTGCTTCTATAAAAGATTGTAAAAACGCAGGCATAAAACCACCTCCTATAGCAATTCCTCAATCCCATACAGTGAGGAATGTTTCTCATAGAATTCCTGGCTGGCATCAAGCAGTTCATCATCCACAATGTCCAGATAGTTGATGGTTGTCTGGATGTGGCGGTGTCCATAAGCCAGCTGTATCAGTTCCAGCGACCATCCTGCTTTTCTCCGCTCATTTCCAAAGTAATGCCGGAGCATATGAGGCGTGATCTTAATCCCGGTTTTCTTTTCCATTCTTTTCAGCATGGAATATACTGCTTCCACGTTCATTGGTTTTCCGATGTTATCCCCGGAAATATTCACAAACAGGCTTGTTTGGTGCTGAAGGAGTTTTCGGTACTCTGCAATATACAGATTTAAAAAATCGAAGGTATCTTTGCTGATCTTCGCACTTCGGTATTCTGCATTCTTGGCTCTCGCTCCATTTTCATTGTCCTCACGGAAATATACCCGGATTATGTGGTTCCGATAATCAATGTCCTTACTATAATCAATTCCCAAAATCTCACCGATCCGGTAGCCTGTCTCTGCCAGAAGCAGCATGAGAAGCCGATCTCTTATATTGGTACACGCTTTCAGGATTTCTACAATTTCATCTTTCTTTGCTGCCCTTGCCTTATGCTCTTCCTCTTTTAAATAGCCTTTGAAGCTCCTTGACCGTATGCTTTTCTTTACACCTACCGCATCGACTGCCATAAAATAATTATAGGACAGTGCTTTCAGTTCCCCGAACTGCTGGTACTCTTCTTCTATAAAAAGATAGAACCTGAACACATCTTTTAAGTATGCGTTGCAGGTTCCATTGTTCGGAGATCTGTGATTTTCATCTTGCGTATGTTTCCCAGCTTTCAGCCAGTATAAAAACTTTACAAAGTGTTCTGTCTGTTCGACATAAGGCATTTGATATATATCTATCAATTCCTGTTCTTTTTCATGGATGTATTCCAGATAATACAGGATGGAAAGTGCGGAGCGCCGTATCGTATTCGGCGAACATTTGCTCCGTATCTTGTGCATCAGATATTTGGTAGGAAGCAGGACAATGTCCAAAGTTTCTATATCTCTGATGAAGAAATAAACTGCAGAGCCTTCTCTTTCTGTTTCCAGCTCATATCTTCTCATTTCTGCTCACTTCCTTTCCTCTAACGCTATACACAGTATACCCAACTCATGCCGATAAAGCTATCACCAATACTACCAATTCGCTCCAAACCGCCCCTGAAATACCACTAAACTTTTTGTCCTGTCTGCTACCCGGATCTGGGCAGAACCAATAACGCCACGGATGTTCTCAGCTATAGTACCGCTCCACTTTCCGGCTTCGGATAAAATTTTCTACTTCTTCGATCCGTTCTGCCATCTGGCACTTTGGCAGTGCTTCCAGAACATCACTCCGATACCTGCCTTTCTTTGCTGTCCGGGGATCCAAAATGGACACAACGCAGGTGTCCTGCTCCGTGCGGATTGCCCGGCCGAATCCCTGCCGCAGCTTCTTCTGCATATCCGGGACAACAACATTTTGAATGTAGGATTCCAGTGATCGGTATTGTTCCCTTTGTGCTTCATGGATGGGGTCCGGTACAGCAAACGGCAATTTTACAATGATCAGGGACGATACCATATCCCCCGGAAAATCCACACCTTCCCAACAGGAGCCGGCTGCAAACAGAACGGCATTTTCCATCTTCTTAAACCGTGCGATTTCTTCCTGTGAGTTTCTCCATACCTGCACCATCGGGAACGGGATCTGATCCCGCAGGAGCTGCTGCACATTTCCCATCAGGGTATAAGATGTAAACAGTACCAGTGTATGCCCAAAAGTAGAACACACCAGATCACGGATCTGGCCTGCAAGTTGCTCGGCCTCTTCCCGGCTTCCCTTGAGCGTCGCTTTTAAATTCTCAGGAATATAAAGCAGACAGTTCTCTCTGTAACAAAATGGGGATTCTGCTACACACTCCCGGACTCTGCTTTTCTTTTCCAGCCCGGTCATCTGTCTGGTCCTTACAAACCCATTTCCGGCTTTTAAAGTTCCACTGGTGAGAATCGAGGGAAATCCCCTGTCCCATAAGGAATCATGGAGAAACCTTGGAATCTCTCTGCTAACAGCCATAAACACAGGATCTCCCCTGCCGTCTGGCTGAAGAAATAAAACGTATCTGGTATCCTTCTTCAGAAACCAGCCGAACAGCTCTTCCATCTCTTCCAGCCGCCGGAAGATCCAGTAAGGGACATTTCCAGCAAGTCTTTTAAGCATAAGACTGAGATTCCCCCTTACCTGCTCCAGAGAAGATCGGCACTTTGCCGGAAAATAGAAATTTTCTTTTCCAGCTATGTCATCTCCCATCCCGGCCTGATCCTTACGGATTTCCATTGAAAGTGTATTAAACCAATCCTGTAGTCTCTTACCTTCCGAACTTTTATGCTCCCTGTTTAAGAAATACGAGATTTCCTGCACGTCCTCTCTTCCAATACTTCTCCCATACATCTGGCTGGCAGCTTCCGGGAGCTTGTGGGCCTCATCCACGACCAGTGCCCTGTAATCTGCCAGAAGCGGCCGGTACCCATTTGCTCGGTGCATGGCATCTGCCAGAAGATAATTGTGATTGCAGATCTGTAAAAAAATGTCCTCTTTCCTGGAAGTGTCCAGATGCTTCTGATAACGGCACCCGGCTTTCCCCGGACACTCCTTGGGGCAGAATTTCGGTACGCACACCAGCCTGCGGTCAAAACCGCTCAGGTTATGTACGGAATCTAAATCAAAGTTATGCCGGAGGGACTTCAATGCCTCCATCTGTACCTGATTTTTATTCTTGTCCCGGACTGCCTCCAGTCTTTGGGCCAGCCTGTAATCACATACAAAATGTTCCTTTCCCTTGCGGACAACTGCCTTTAATTCTTCCTGAAGCAGATCTGCTTTTAACAGTACATCCGATAAGAAAGGAACATATTCCTCTATGATAGCTTTCTGTAAGGCAATGCTGGAAGTAGATACCACCACAGACCGTCTGTCACATCCCGAATAACCGGAATGCAGTACACTATATTTCCGCATCAGGATACAGGCCGTCAGATAGGCATAGGTCTTTCCAATACCCACTCCTGCATCACAGAGCGTAATCTCATTTTTCATAAGGGCATCCAGCATTTCATGGCAGAGACGGATCTGTTCTTCCCTTACATGAAGCCCGGCTTCCGGGAAAAGTTCCCGGAAAATCCTTTCCACCTCGCCATGTGCCCTTTTCTGATATTCATTTTTATAACACATTACTTCTCCTTGCCGGAAAGCTTATCTTACCATACCCTTATGGATGGATCGGACTGCTTCCGGTATATTCTGTCCCTGCTCCTGTATTTTCTTTATGGCAGCATTCCCTCTTGCCATCATCCTTCGGATATCCGTCCGGGAAACATTCCATGTCTTTACTTTCTGTGGTGCTTTCTTTACCTGCTCGGACAAATGGCATTCACAGAGTTTCGGATATACCACCATTGCTTCCGGCAATTCCAGCGGATACTCGATCATGGGATGGTACACAATATCCCTTACCACCTGCTCATAGCATTCCATCTGCATTCTTGCCGTACTGTCCTGGTAGATATTTTTCCCTTTCATGGCACTGTAAACCTGCGATGAGATATATCCCAATGATTCAAAACTACAGTATCCATAAGGAGTCACGCCGGAAAGGGAATCCGGATCTTTTAAAGCATTCAGATAGACTTCTTTTCCCTGGGCAATCAGCCACATCCGAAAATCAGAAAAACTATCATCACTGCACCCGGTTTCCATCATAACACCTGCCGCTGTCCACAAGCCATACTTATAAGCTGCATCCCGGTAACTGTAAACAAGATTGTGGAATTGGAGGACATCCTCCGGTGTCATATAGAAGAGCTGCTGCTTGATCCACACTGCCGAAGCATCCAGATCGGTGCCGCACACTTCCTTTGCTTTTTCAATCAGATTCCAGAATTGATCCTTGCTCATTCCACTTCTTTTTGTTTCTTCCATCTGTTCTCTCCCCTTGATGTGACGTTAATACCACAAGAATACGGCTGTAGTCTCCCACAGCCGCATGGTATCTGATATCAACGACACACTTCTTCATTGATTTCTTTTTTATCTTGCTGTTCCGCATTTGACCTCGCACCCCCGGAACTATCCCTGTATTTCTTCTGGGAAAGGGGACA